>JAYTFO010000035.1:0-29159 GCA_043734305.1 Acidobacteriota bacterium
CACCTGGCAAGCTTTCTACGCGTCGCTTTCAAAAAGCGAATTACAAAATGGCGTGGTTGGATTGCGTGCAACGAAATACGATGCGTGACGCGGGATCAGTAGGCTGGCGAATTAGACGCGATCGAACATCGTAGAATCCTTCGCGAATCGGGGGCTTGCAATCGGAACCCGCCGAGTTGAAATATTCTATCCGGACGCGGACGCCGTCTGCAATGCGAAAGTCTCAATCCAGGCTACCCTGCTCGATGACGACATTCTCGCGCACGATCAGCCGGTGCGCGGCCATCTCCCGCAGGCGGGGGAGCACGCGACTGACGTGCTCGTCGGTACCCACAAAGACAATGACAACGGGTAACTCGCCACCGGCTTCAACCAGGTGAGCGGTGTGCACACGACTTCGTCCGAGAAAGCCCGCGACCGCATGAAAGGCCACCGCACCGAAGACATTCTCTTCCCGCAGATATTTCAAAATCTCCAAATGCAGCGGCCGATGCTGCCAGGAGTCGCCTTCGGTGAGATAGAGTGTGACTTGAACCGCCATATCGTCAGCTATTCTACAACCCGCGCGCGAGCGCCGCGCCCGCCAGCAGCGCGGCCAGGCAAAGCACGTTACTCGTCAGAATGTTGAGGCTCACCAGCAACCACTGCCCCTGCTCCATCAGCGCAAAGCTTTCAAACGCATAGCTGGAAAATGTCGTATAAGACCCGCAGAAGCCAATCGCGACCAGCAACCGCCAGCGCGGATCAAGCAGCACACGCTCGGTCGTGTAGGCCAGAAAAAATCCCAGCACCAGACTACCCGTCACATTGACGAGCAAAGTGCCATAGGGAAACGCGGAAGAGAAGTTCCGCGCGACGAGGCTGCTAAGAAAGTACCGAGCACTCGCTCCTACCACTGCGCCGACAGCGATCCAGAGATAGTTCAAGGTGGAGTCCTCCACAGAATCTTGGCGATACTTCTGTAGGAGTCATCAGCCCGAGGGCGGTTACAGGCGAACCCCATCGCCGACGCTCAGTATAACGGAAGGCGGTCGCCTCTACAGTGCGCCCAGCCAACGGACCGGGAAACGAGAGCCGAGCGCGTTCACCAGGCGTTCGTCGGCGGTGATGAGTTCTGTCCTGGTGGTGAGCGCCAAGGCAACGTACAAACTATCGTAGAAGCTGCGGTCGCAGGTCACCGAGATTTGCAGCGATTGAAGCAGCAAATCGGAGCACGGGACGAGCGGGATCGAAAGCTCCGAGAAGCGACGCAAGGATTCTTCGGCCTTAGCTGGGGTGATCCGGTTGCGCCGGGCGGCCTTCCACAGGACGTTGCCAAGTTCCGCTCCCAGAAGATCAGGCGCGACCAGTTGCAGTTGGCGCGCAACATACCGATCAAGCAAGAGGTTTGCCTGGTCGAGTAGCAGTTCACCTGACGCAGGCAAAAGCCACTTGGCCGCAACGCTGGCATCGACAACGCAGGTCGTCACCGTTCGCGATCCTCGCGGATCATCTCCTCTGTGCTGGGAAAAGGCCCGCGTCCCGGCGGAGACGAGGCCTGTATCCGCCTCAGAGCTGTGAACGCTTGCTGGCGCCGACGCAATTCTGCGGCGGTCGGCACGAATTGCTCCAGCAACTCCAGTACCTCCGCTGCGATGGAGCTGCGCTTCTTGCGCGCTTGGGCGCGCAGGGCCTCATAGCGATCCTTGGGCACGTTCTCTACGTATAGGGTAGGCATAGGGTAAGTCTAGCACATCCCTATGGATAAACCTCCCCCCTCCCAAAGAGCCCCGGATGCCTCCTGGCCTCATGGCGGACAGGACTGGCGTGTGGAGGGTAGCGTATTGCCGGCTCCGGTTTCAGCCATTGCCAAACTCACGGACAAGGCGCCGAGCATCAGATTAGGGGCAAATTTGTCAGGCAAAGGTGAAATGGAGATGAAATCTCTGCAACGTCTGGTGCGGCGCGATGAAACGAGCACAGATTTTTACACACACTTGACACCAGCATGACACTCGACGGCGTTGACGAACATAAGCTGCCAGCAGGATCGAACCTGCGGAACTGAATCACCGCAACATCATTTCTGAATACGATCGGAGTATAAAAATGGCACGCGAAATTCTTCCAGCCACTGGGTCGTCCGCGACTGCTACCTTGTCACCGAACGAATCTGAGTCTTCTTCCCCGAGCGTCAAGCGACGCTCTTTTCTGAAAGGCCTGGGCGTAGTCGGCGCAGCGCTGTCGACCAGCTCACTCCTGACAACCATCTCTGAAGCGCAAGGACGCAAAGATATAATCACCGTGGGCGACGTTGCCATCCTGCGTTTTCTGGCGGCGGCCGAAATTCTCGAGACCGATCTCTGGCAGCAATACAACGAACTGGGCGGCATTCAGGACAGCGAAGTCCCGGGTGGCAGCGGCAGCAAGCTTTACACCAGCGCCCTCACGATTCTCGACGGCGATATGCCCCAGTACATTCACGACAACACCGAAGACGAACTGACACATGAAGTCTTCATCAATGCTTACCTGGTTTCGAGAGGCGCGGAGCCGGTGAGCCTGGAACAGTTCCGGACTCTGCCCAGCAGCCAGGCTACCGGCGCCCAGCAGATCGGCCGTCTTACCAACCTGATGCAGCTCAGCGTGGACACGACCTGGTTCACGCGCTATCGCAGCCGCACCGGAAATCCCGATCTCGGCGATACGTTCCCGCAGGCGATTCCGACCATCGCCATGGGACAGCATCCCGCGATTCCCCGAACCGATGACGATGTGATGCCCGATCCTTCGAAGCCGCACCACATCTCCGACCTCACGCAGGCTATCGGCAATACCGCTGGCTTTCACTTTGCAACCATCGAACAGGGCGGCACCAGCCTCTACGCGATGTTGGCGCAGAGAGTGACGAGCCTGGAGGTTTTGCGGATCGTACTCAGCATCGGCGGAACCGAGATCTGCCACTTCCAGACCTGGTCCGACAAAGCGGGCAACGCGCCGCAGCTCAGCGTGGTGGATCCCGTCACCGGCTTGACGGTAACGTTCCCCGACCTGAATTCTTCCCCGCTGGGCGGCGAAGATTATCAGACTAACCTGATCATGCCCGAGCCCACCGCGTTCCTGAGCAGGAAGCTTCCGGCATGTTCGATCATTCGTCCCACCGCGACGAAAGGCGCCGCCATGGGCGCCGTGCGCGCCCTGACCGCGGACGGCCTGTTCATCGGCCAGTCCAGGGAGTTCTTCAAGTTCATGAAGACGCTCGCGCAGGAAGCGGACTTGGCCGTACGCCAGTAAAGACGCGCTGTCGGAAAGTGTAGAAGTACGTGCAGCACTCGGCGCCATGCCGGACAACCATCTGGCATGGCGCCGATTTTCTTCAACCATCCATCAAAGCTGTGACTCCGGCGGGAGACGCACGGCCAAAGGAGTACCCAATGTTCGAAGGACTGTTTCAGCCCATGCATCTGCTGGTGATTTTCGGGCTTGCTTTGCTGGTGTTCGGACCGAAGAAGCTCCCGGAACTCGGCAAGGGAATCGGAGATGGGATTCGCGGCTTCAAGTCCGCGATGAAGGAGCCACAAGAGACGGCGGAAAAGGCCGGGCCGAGCGAAAAAGAAAACTAGCGTCTGACCACGACCCCGGCCTCATTCTGGAGGTTCCGCCCGGACTCTCGACTGTAGCGCCGGCGTCCCGCCGGCGCTACTTTCGCTTACGCTAACTCCAATTCGATCTTCCTCGCTTCTTTGTCGAGTTTGACGATCCGGAATTTGCGAATCTGCCCGCTGCGAGCGCTTTCCGGCTTTGCCTCTGCGGCCGGCGGACCGCTTTTCCAGCGCGTTTGCAACATCGACCCCAGCGAAGACAAATCAGCCTTCGCGGCGGGCGGCGCTGGCGCCGTGGGTGCGGTCTTGGCAGCGGCACTTTGCGAATCCATACGGCACGCAGCTAAAACGCCTTCGCCCAGTTCCACTCGCGCCTGATCTCCTGAAACTTCCACCATGCGGCCCGTTACCACATCACCTTCCTGATGCTCGACGATGTATTCATCCAGGCCGGATGGAATCAGTTGTTTCATGCTCAACTTTATGTTTCGCTTCTCAAGGTCGATCGCGAGCACCTGCGCTTTGACGATCTGTCCGACCTTCAACACTTCTTGCGGATGATTGATTCGTTTGTCGGCGCTGATCTCACTGATGTGGATCATGCCCTCGACACCTTCCGCCGTCTGTACGAAAGCGCCAAACTTGGTGATGTTGGTGACGGGGCCCTCGATCACCGAGCCCGGCGCGAGTTTCCGTGCTACCTCCGCCCATGGATCTCCGAGCGCCTGCTTCAGTCCGAGCGAGATGCGGCGTTCACCGGGGTTCACACCCAGGATCACGACCTCGACTGTCTCGCCAGGTTTCACTACGTCGCCCGCAGTCCGGACGCGTTTCGCCCACGACATTTCCGAAATGTGGATCAGCCCTTCGATGCCTGGCTCCAGTTCCACAAACGCGCCAAAGTCCATCACGCGCGTGATCGTGCCCCGCACCCGTTCGCCGGTCTTGTATTTTCCCGGGACCACATCCCAGGGATGCGCTTGCAGTTGCTTGGTGCTGAGCGAAATGCGGCGCTTGTCCGAATCGATTTTGAGAACGCGCGCCTCGACCTGATCTCCCACCGACAGCACGTCTGAAGGCTTGTTGACCCGCTGCCACGAAATTTCCGCGACATGCAGCAGGCCGTCCACTCCGCCGATATCGACGAACGCGCCGTAGTCCGCCAGGCTGCGGACCGTGCCCCGCACCGTATCGCCTTCTTTCAATTCCGAGAAGCGACGCTGCTTGGTTGCGCTTTCTTCTTCTTCGGAGATAATTCGCCGGTCGACGACGACATCTTCCTCGGTGACATCGAGTTTGGTAATCCGGCAACGGATTTCCTGACCAACCAACTTTTCCATTTCCGCAGCTTCTCGCACACCACTACGCGAGGCGGGCATGAAGGCACGCACTCCCACATCGACGGTCAATCCGCCCTTGACGACGCCAGTCACCGTGCCTACGATCGTTGTCTTCTCGTTGAATGCCTTTTCAAGCGCGTCCCAGTCCGCCGGGCGCTCCACTTTTCCGCGAGTCAGCTCGTAGTAGCCTTCCGGATTGCGTCCCTTCACCGAGATTAGTAGCTTGTCGCCCGGTTTCGGCTGCTCGCGGTCGTCCGCAAACGCGGTCAGCAACATGATGCCTTCGCTCTTGTAGCCGATGTCGACCAGCACCGAATCGGAAGTGACGGCTACCACCGTGCCTTCGCGCGGCTTCGAAGAATCCTCGGACTTGCGCGAATGACTCTTCTCGTACTGGGAAAATGCGTCGGCGAACGATTCCGTCGCCTCTGGCGTGGGCTGGATTTCAGGCGTATTTGGGTCGGACATGAGGAGTAGATCCTTACAGCAGGAACACTTCTAAGATAACATCGCACCGCATTCCCTGAGATGCACCAAGTGTAGAGACGCGGCAAGCCCCGTCTCTACTTGGGATTCCCTCAGCCGATCACGGTCCGGGTGAGGAAAATCAACATCAGGAGCATCCCATCGCCGATAACAATCATGGACGCGATCCAGATCACGGCGACCGTCCGCTCCTTGTCCGCTGATGGCAGGGTGATTCCGACCGTCTTATGTAAAACGGTGACGGCCCCGCTGAACACCTTCGCAGGCAGGATTCCGCTGGCGATCCCCAACGCCAGGAGAATCATCAACACATTGGCGGTGATGACGCCGATCATTCTTCTCCCCAGTCGCGGAGCATGGCTAAATCCTAGCATCGACCGTACGCCCCGGTAGTGTCCTAATTGCGCGTTGCTGATTAATGGAAAGGGAAGGAGAAGATCAGGGTAGGCCGTACTTCTTGGCGCATTCTTCAATATCAAAATAGCGCACTATCTTGCGGATGTGCCCGACTTCTACAGTTTTGGTTTTTGGAAAAGAAGGGTATATCCGGCTTCCGAATCGTATTCTTCTGAAATGATCGGTGATCCTAATTGCGTAGCCGGGAATACATTCGTTGAGCATGCGCTGGACATCGGCGAAGTCTTTAGAAGCCGACATTATGCAGCTTGCTGATCAGCCACAGAGTACGTGATTGTTACGTTGTCGCTTGCCGTAAATGGCGTTATTTTGCCATCAAGACGCTCTACCTCGATTCTGGGTGGTCTAGAATCGGGCGATTGCCTTGGCAATTTGGAAAACGGCTCTGGCGGGGCGATATGACCATCACGCACGGTCTTTAGGGCATCCTCCCATGATTGTTCATCTACATCGATTGCATTGAAAAAATGCTCGACTTCAGTCCTGAAGTCATCGAAGTCTTTGCTCTCCTTTACGATGTCCAGCAAAACATGGGTATGTGCTTGCCGAAAACGTAAGAAAGCTTCATCGATTGTGCCACCTGACTCAGCGATTGCTGCTGGGCGAACACCGTACATCCACCACTTGCCGTCCTGTTCCTGCCGCATCAACGTTCGGCCAGACACGGTGATCCGCGCCAAGAACCCCTCGCCGGAGATCGTGTCTTGCAGCGTGATGAGTATCGGATGGTCCTTTAGATCGATGGTCGGCTCGGTCATCAACATCATTTCCCTCAGGTAATCTATCGGCGTGCAATGATTTTCGGATGAGTCCACCGACTGTTCAACGTTACGGACGTTGTCGTCCGCAACGTACCTAGAGCAATTTAGATTCCATACGGGGAGAAATGGTTACTTTGGTTACGAAGTGGGATGCTATCGCAGGGAAACGCCTAAAAGCAAGCGCAATATTCACAACGTCACTGATTTACACCGAATGGAGCAATTCCGCCATCGACCATACGTGTTCGGTAATTCCAGCCTGCATTCCGGGAGTGACTCGCAGGGAAGAGTGGACGCGCACGAAGTTGTACCACGCGAAATGCAGGCTGATAGCAGCTTTCAGGTTGTCGAGTTTCTTGCTGAAAGCATTCGTCAGTCTGGTAAGCCTGCGAATTTGCATCCGCATCGTTAGGTTCTGACGCTCCACGTAGCTCGTGGAAATGTGTTTCGGATCGGGATTCCCATAACGAACCTTGGATATAACCTCGACGATTGGGCTTGGGGAGTATCGTTCTGTTCCATGTTGGCCATAGTCGCCATACAGCTTCGTCAGCTGCGCGAAGTCGGGCGCATCTAGGCCAAACGCCTCATTCACCGCCTTGAGAGTATGGCGGCCTTTTCTTCCGAGGCCGCCACCAAATCATCAACGCAGTGATAGGACACTACCTACGCCCCACCCTGCCTTGACACCCTGATTTCAGGCCGTTATTCTTAAGTCTTGCTCCCTGCGAGACTTACGTCTCTGTGTGCACTTCCGCGGGCCTTTGCGGTATGGAGTGGGGGCGGCGGAGGTTCCGATGTTCATCGAAATCAAGGATTTAGAAACAAGCCCGATCGATTTCCGGGAAAAATATAGCCCCGGCGCGATCGACCTTGGACCGGAATTGCGGCAGCTTTCGCCGCTGCACACCGAGGGACGGGCCGACCTGGTCGAGGAGCATCACGGCAAGCACAAGATCATCCAGGACATCCGTCTGAAAGGCAAGTTGGACACGAGCCTGGAAGCTGCCTGCGCCCGGTGCATTGAGCCGGTAACGCACCAGTTAAGCCGGGAGTTCGACTTGCTGTATCGGCCGCTGGGATCGGATGCTGGACGCGATGAGCTTTCCGTCACCGACGCCGAAGCCGAAATCGGCTACTACCAGGGCGAAGGTTTGCTACTGGAAGACGCCGTCCGCGAGCAAGTGCTGCTGGCCTTGCCGCTGAAGATGATCTGCCGCGAAGACTGCAAGGGCCTGTGCCCGCAATGCGGCCAGAATTTGAACGAAGGCGCTTGCGCCTGTGTACCGCCGGTCCAGGATCTACGCTGGTCGGCGCTGAAAGAAATACGCGATAAACTTAATCAGTAGCAGTTACCAGTTCCCAGTTCTCAGTTCTCAGTGCAAAGCAGGTTTTCTGAGAACTGAGAACTGGGAACTGAGAACTGACTCTAGAACTGAGAACTTCTACAAATGCCAAATCCAAAACGCCGACATTCGAAAATGCGCACGGCTAGCCGGCGCGCTCATGACTCGCTCTCCAAGCATTCCCTTTCGGAGTGCCCCAACTGTCACGAGAAAAAGATGCCGCATCGCGCCTGCGCGAAGTGCGGACACTACAAGGGCCGCGAAGTCCTTGAGGTCAAAGAGAAGTCCTAGTCTTATCCCCCATGCCTAGCGTAATCGCTCTGGATGCGATGGGATCCGACAAGGCGCCCAAGCCCGAGATCGAAGGCGCCCTGCAAGCGGCACGCGATCACGGTGCGCGCGTGCTCCTGGTCGGACCCGAGCAGCATCTCAAGGCCGAGCTGGCGCGCTATCCCGGCGCACGGCTGGCGGCCATCGACGTAGTCCATGCCAGTGAAGTCATCACCATGGACGACAAGGTCGAAGCCATTCGCGCGAAACGCGATTCGTCCATTCGCGTCGGCCTGCGCCTGGTGCGCGACGGCAAGGCCGACGGATTCGTAACTGCCGGCAACACCGGCGCCGCCATGGCCACTGCCCGCATGGTGCTGGGATCTCTGCCCGGAGTCGACCGGCCTGCCCTCGCCGCCGCTTTCCCCACCGTGCTGAATACCGCTGCCGTCCTGATCGACGTGGGTGCCAACGTGGATTGCGATCCCATGAACCTGGAGCAGTTCGCCGTCATGGGAGACATTTATTGCCGCGCAATTTTCGGCAAGAAGCGTCCGCGCGTGGGACTGCTATCCATCGGCGAAGAGGAATCCAAAGGCAACGAACTCACTCGCGCAGCTTTCAAGCTTTTGAAGCAGTTGCCGCTGAATTTCATCGGCAACGTGGAAGGCCGCGATCTTTATAACGGCGAGGTGGATCTCATCGTGGCCGACGGATTTGTCGGCAACGTCGCGCTGAAATCTTCCGAAGGCGTCTCCCGACTGGTGCGCGCCGTCCTGAAAGAGACACTCAAGAGTACGATCACCCGGCAAGTCGGGGCGCTGCTCTCGCGCAACGCATTTTCCGATTTCAAAAAGCGTCTCGACCACACCGAATACGGCGGAGCGCCTCTTCTCGGAGTAAAAGGCGTGTGCATCATTACGCACGGATCGTCGAACACCAACGCGATCAAGAATGCCATCCGCGTAGCCTCAGAATCCGCCGAGGGCAAGATCAACGAAACGATTGCGTGCGAGCTGGCCGGCCTGCATACGAGCGCGGCCGCCCCATAGTTTTGCAGTTCTTCTTTGCGGCCTTTGCGGCTTTTCTTTGCGACCTTTGCGGTTAAGGCTTTGATCTGGCAGCAACAGCAAAATCCTTAACCGCAAAGTTCGCGAAGAAAGGCCCGCCGAGGTCGCAAAGAAAAGCTAACCTGTTTCTATTTTTTAGCCTATGACCATTTCATCTCCCATCGCGTTTCTCTTTCCCGGACAAGGTTCGCAAGCCGTCGGCATGGGCAAAGAGCTGGCGGCAAACTATCCAGTAGCCCGCCAGACCTTCGAAGAAGCTGACGAGGCTCTCCGCTACAAGCTCTCGCAGCTCTGCTTTGAAGGTCCCGAAGAAAAGCTGAAGCTGACTGAGATCACGCAGCCTGCGATCCTGACCGCGTCGGTCGCAGCGTATCGTGTTTTGCAGGAAAAAGGTTTCAAGCCCGACTACGTCGCGGGACACAGCCTCGGCGAATATTCCGCGCACGTTGCCGCCGGCACGCTGAAATTTGTGGACGCCGTGCGCGCCGTCCGCAACCGCGGACAGTACATGCAGGAAGCGGTCCCGGTCGGGGTGGGAGCAATGGCCGCGATCCTGGGCATGCCCTTCGAAGCCGTTGCGGAAATCTGCCTCGAATCCGCGCAAGGCGAAGTCTGCCAGCCCGCCAACCTCAATTCGCCCGAGCAGATCGTAGTCTCCGGACACGCCGCCGCCGTGCAACGCGCCATTCAACTCGCCACCGAACGCGGCGCCAAAAAAGCCGTCAGCCTGCCCGTAAGCGCGCCCTTCCATTGCGCGCTCATGCAGCCTGCGCAAGACCGGCTCGCCACCGATCTTCAGGCGTTGAATTTTCAAAAGCCCGCCTGCCCGGTTGTCTGCAACGTAGACGCTTCCTTGATCACTGAAGGCGAGCCAGCCCGCGCGGCGCTCATTCGCCAGGTGACGGGATCGGTAAAGTGGGACCCGTCCATCCGCCTGCTGATCGAAAAAGGTGTGAATTTGTTTATCGAAGTCGGTCCGGGGAAAGTCTTGTGGGGATTGATGCGGCAGATTGATCGCTCGAAAAATTGCCTGACAGTGGGCCATGAAGCATCGCTTCAGAAAACGCTGTCGCAGTTCGCCGACACGTCAGTCTGACGAAAGTAGGTCCCTCACTTCGGATAAGCCTTCGACAGCGATCCCGACCGGCCAATTGTGAGAACGTAGGGTGGTCGCTCTCTCGCCACGAAAGCTCTTATTTTTGGCATGGCTCGAATGAAGATGTCGACCATTTCCTGCGCCTGGATGCTGCCCGCAGTCAGGGTTAACACCCTTGCCTTGGTGGCACTGACCGCGGCTAGCTCCGGTGCACGGTAGCGAATGCGTTTGTCTTTGGTGAACACTATCCCCCGAGCCGACTAACGTCGGACAGCCAAACTTGATCCGCGGCATCCGGCGGAAAGTGGTCGTCATGGACTTCCACTCGGTAGCCCCGGGTCCGCAATGCCGACGCGATGATCTGCTGCCCAGCGAACGGTCGAGGAAAATAACAAAATCTTCAGGCGGCTTCAAGTTCTAATTCACACCGGATTGCTTCTTCGATGTCCAGATCCGATCGCCCATAATCCGAGGACAGTTGGCTCACGGATTCCCCAGCCTTGTACCTCTCCGCCACAATCGACGTCGGGATTCCCGTGCCCGAGAGTACGGGCTTCCCGAACGAAACGAAGGGATCGATCACCACGGACCGAGGCTCGTCATGCGTGCGTTTCCTGCGGAAGGGATACAGCCTTAAGGCTACGCCCTTGGCATCCCTTTCCACTCGCTTCAAGTACGTTTCCAGAATGTCCCGCATGCCCAATTGTCCGGCTCGGCTCGCGTTGATCAACTGCCCGTATTTTTGTACGAAGATATCGAGTCCGTCGGTTGCGAACTTCTCCTCCGCCAGCGGATGCTCGGAGCCAAATTGTTTCTGCAAATAATCCAGGGCCACGCGAATCTTATCCAGAGGTACGTGATGATCGCGCCGCAGCGCATCCAGCACATGCACTTCGACAAGATTAATGAACGACAGGGAACGACGCTTGGAGTTTGGAACCGTGATCACTGGCTTGCAAAACCTGCTGCCTGTTTTCGTGGGATAAGGCCTCCCCAACAGCCACGAGCGCACGGTCGCCTGCGGAACAAGGAGGTAGGGAGAAGCCTCAGGCGCGCTGTAGGCTGGCAGGTAGCGCGGATCGTGATTCCCGTAGAATTGTAGATTGCCCTTCACAAGCCGGAGTATAGCACCGACCCCTAGGCACCCGAACCATGGTCCCAACCCCCCGTTCGACTTTCAATACGGATACACCGTCAGCGTCCCATCCGATTTCTCCACGAACATGCGGGAGCGATCGGCGCGGTCGTTGACGATCACCTCCACCAGGACTCCTCCCTTGGTGGAAATCGGGCAGGCGATGAGGCGTAGCAGCACAGGACAATCGACGCGGTGCGACTTCACCAGTCCCCACTCGCCGCCCGGTCCCCAGTCGCGATAGAAATCGGCATAGGTGTACTGGGAATACTTCTGCATATGTTGCCGCCAGTTGGGATCGTGGAAATAGATGCCGTAGGCACTTTCGTAGTCCTGCTTTTGGAGGGCCGTGAAAAAACGGTCGACCGCGTGTTCCTCCGGCCAGTTCCGATACATCCATCCGAGCACCGTTAGAACAAAGACGGTCACGACGGTTAGAGCGATCTTAATCTTGCGCCGCTTCTCTTTCGCGGGATCGTACTGCTGCGCGTCTAGCAAAGTCATCCTCTAAGCATATCGGATTCCGGGGCCCCTGAAAAAGTTCCCGACAACGTGCTTTAAAGCCCTTAGTTCGTTCTGCCGATGAAAAAGTCGAGATGACTAATCCTGGCTCAATTCTGTACTCGCCAAAAGAAGCTGTGAACACAGAGATTCAGGGGACGGTCACTTCTCGCGAGCAGGAATGGTTGCCGATTCTCACGATTGCGGCGCAGGAAGTGTTCGAGATCATGATCGGCAGCACGCTGGGAACAGCGGCGCAATCCGACGCTCCGTCCGGGCAAAATTTTACGGCGATGGTTGGATTGGCCGGCTCCGTCCGGGGAGTGGTCACCTTCTTTTGCGGAGCACAGTCGGCCCGGCAGATCGCCGTTCTCATGCTGGGGCCGGAGGTCACCTGCAGCGAAGGTCAGGTGTGCGACGCGATTGGTGAGATTTGTAACATGGTAGCTGGAAATTTTAAGAACAAGCTTATCGGCCTCGACAAACCCTGCTTGTTGAGCGTGCCCGCCGTCGTTACCGGCCGCGCCTATCGCTTTCATTCCCTGGCTGGCGGTGAGTCCCTGCAAACCGTCCTCACGCTGGACGGGCAACCGCTCGTGATCCGTCTCGACATTCACGCCTGATTCTGTTGTTTCGACGCCCGGCAGGAAACTTTTGCCGAGTGGTCGTGTGTTACCCAGCAACGTTTGCCCTTCGCACTCGAAGCGTCCGCCTCTTCCCATCACATTTCTCGCTGCAAATCCAAGAAGCCATGAGCCAGGCCTTTCGGAAGATCGTACTTGCACCTCCATGGCGTTTGACGTGCTTCTTCATCAGGCAAGAAGGAGACTCACTTTGGACAGCGGATTCTATGCAGCATGCGCCGGACTGCGAGCGCAAAGTCAGGCTCTCGAAGTTGCCGCTCACAACCTTGCCAATCTGAACACCACCGGATTCCGGGGCCAGCAGACTTCATTTCAGAGCCTGATCGCCATCGCTCGTCCCAACGTTTCCAACGTGCTCAATATCGCGACCAACGATTTCGGAGTGCTCGAGGGCACCCGTCTCGACCTTCAGCCTGCCAGTCTGCTTGCGACCGGCAATCCGCTCGACGTTGGGATTGAAGGCAACGGCTTCTTCGCGATTCAGACTGCACAAGGGACACGCTACACGCGCAATGGCAACTTCCGCGTGGCGCGCACTGGCGAACTGGTTTCCGCTAACGGCGATCCGGTGCTGGGAGACACCGGCGCGATTCGGGTTCCGGCGGGAGCGGTGTCCATCAGTTCGGATGGAACGCTATCGGTGAACAGCGCGGTCGCCGGGAAAATCCGCCTGGTGGAATTTTCCCCAGGGACCAAAGTAGTCTCCGAAGGCGAGATGTTAATCGACGCGCCGAACGCGAGCGTGCTGCCGGCGCGCACAACGTCGGTTCGCCAGGGTGTGCTCGAGTCGTCCAACGTCAATGCCATCAATGCGGTGATGGCAATGATCGGCGTGCAACGCGAAGCGGAAATGATGCAGCGGGCGTTGTCCTTGTTTCACGCCGAGTTCAACCGCATCGCGGCCAACGATCTGCCGCACGTGTAGCCGGTCGAGTTTTTGTTTTCTGAATTTCTAAGTTTCCGATTGCAGGAGGAGCGATGATTCGGGCTCTCTACACCGCCGCCAGCGGCATGCAGGCGCAGCAGTTCAATCTGGACACCATCGCCAACAATCTGTCGAACTCCAGCACCGCTGGTTTCCGGCGGCGGCGTCTTCAGTTCCAGGACTTGCTGTATCAGAACATGGTGATGCCGGGCACGGCCGCGACGCAGCAGACCACGGTCGCGGCGGGCCTCCAGATCGGTCTCGGCACTCGTTCTGCCGCTTCCGAGATTATCCAGTTGCAAGGCGACATGAGCGCAACCGGCAATCCGCTCGACCTCGCCATCGAAGGCCAGGGATTCTTTCAGGTCACGCTTCCCACCGGCGAAACCGGCTATACGCGCAGTGGGACATTTCATCTCGACGCGCAAGGCAACGTCGTCACCGCGGATGGGAACGCCATGGAACCTTCGATCACCATTCCGCAAGGAGCGACCTCCGTCACCATCGGTTCCGATGGAACGGTTTCCGCTACGCTCGTGGGCCAGCAAGCGGCGCAGCAGGTGGGGAACATCCAACTCGCCCTCTTCGCCAATCCGGGTGGATTGAACAGTATCGGGAAAAATCTTTTTCTGGCCACCACCGCTTCCGGCGATCCCACTCTCGGCACTCCCGGCGGCACCGACGGTCTGGGAGAAATTCAGCAAGGCTTCATCGAAGGATCGAACGTCAGTGTAGTCGATGAATTTATTCAGATGATCGTGGCGCAACGCTCTTACGAAGCCAACTCGCGAGTCGTAAAAGCCGCGGACGAAATGTTCCAGCAGATCAACAACCTTGGAAGGTAGAGGTAAAGACAATGCGCCTGTTTCGGATAATATTTCCCGCGTTTGTGATGGTCATTACCACCGCTTCCTGCACACTGCTGTGCGCGCAGAGCGCGCGTCCCTTGCTGACTCCTGTAAACCGCGAAGAAGTCTGGCAAGCGGTCACGGGTGAACTCCGGCAGCGCGGTGTCCGCGAAGAACAACTGTTGCGGGTCGAGGAGCTCGAGCTTCCTACCGCAGTTCCCGCCGCCGTAAATCGTACTCTACGGGTTTCGATGGTCTGCTGGGACGCCGATCTGGAGCGCGCACAGTTTCAATTGGAATGTCGCGGGCCTGGACAATGCGTTCCTTTTCTCGCCTACGCCGACGCCGGACGATCCACCGCTATGGGTTCGGAAAGAATTGCTGGCAGTGCGTGCCGCGCAGGATCACGGCCCCGAGCCCTCGCGTCGGCGCCGCACAAAGATCTGATTCGCGTCGGCGATCGAGCCACGGTCGTGTTCCGCGGAAGCCAACTGAATCTGACCGCGCTGGTGACCTGTCTGGAACGCGGAGCCGAAGGCGCGATCATCCGCGTGCGTAACCAGGATGGCCAGATTTTTCGCGCACGAGTCTCCGCGCCCGCCCGGCTCGAAGCCTTGACGCCGTAACCAGAGGATAAAAATGAAAACGATGCTGTGTTGCGTACTGCTCGCGACGGCAACCTGGCTAAGCGCCTCGTCCAAGAAATCACCAGAGAACAACCTCGCCAAATACCTGGCGCACGTGCAGATGGCAGAAGGCCCGCTGCCCGGCGCTACTCTCGGCAGTTTGTGGATCGACAACGGGCGCATGGCCTCTCTTACCACTGACTACAAGGCACGCATTGCCGGGGATCTCGTCACCATCCTGGTCGTGCAGGACCTGACGTCTTCCAACACCGGAGCCGTCAGCACCGATCGCAGCTTCAAAGCCAATTCAGGAATCGATTCTATTTTCGGTCAGATCAACACCAAGGGAGTAAATAACCTGCTGACTTTGCACTCCGCCGAAACGCTGGCCGGAAAAGGGCAGGCAACTTCCACCTCGAAGCTTCGTACCAGTTTGTCTGGACGCGTGGTGGCCGTCCTGCCCAGCGGCAATCTGGTGATCGAAGCCGAGCGTTCCATCATGATGAACAACGAGCGTCAGACGATTGTCTTGCGCGGCGTGGTGCGCCCCGGCGACGTCAGTTCCGAAAACACCGTCGTGTCGAACACGCTGGGCAATCTGGAATTGGAAATCAAAGGTAAAGGCGTCGTCTCGGACGGCACACGCCCGCCCCATGCGATTCTGCGCATCATCCTGCGCATTCTGAATTTCTGATTGGGACAACTTATGAATGTCACGCGACGCCCGAAAAACACACCCCATCTGCTGGCGGCGATCTTCGCCATGCAGATTGCGTTCACTGCTCATGCTGTCGAGCCCGTGCAGATCAAAATTCGCGATCTGGCCACGGTCGAAGGCGTGCGCGAAAATCCACTCATCGGTTACGGCATGATCGTCGGCCTCAACGGTACGGGCGACAAACAGCAAACTGTTTTTGCCATTCAGACGCTGGCCGGAATCCTGCAACGCATGGGAGTCCAGATTCCCGCGAACTCAGTGCGCGTAAAAAATGTGGCTTCCGTTTTCGTGACTGCGAATCTGCCGCCCTTTGCCCGTCCGGGCGCGCCCGTGGATGTGACCGTTTCCTCCATCGGCGATGCCAAGAGTCTGGAAGGCGGTATGTTGCTTCTGACGGCTCTCTATGGCGCCGATGGCCAGGTCTACGCGGCGGCTCAAGGTCCGCTCGCCGTAGGCGGCTACTCCGCGGGCGGTTCCGGCAACGGCAAACAGGTTAATCACCCCACCGTCGGGCGTATCCCTTCCGGCGGACGAGTGGAGCGCGCACTGCCCTTCAACTTTGATCATCTGCAACCGCTCAACCTCTTACTGCGCGAGCCGGACTTCACCACCGCAGGCGAAATTTCCGATGTTATCAACCTCGCTTTCGGACACAACATTGCCATCGCGCGCGACGGTGGCTGCGTCGAAATCAATACCGTCGGCACCGGCGTTCCCAACCTGACTAATGTGATGGCGAAGATCGAAAATTTGTCGGTCATCGTACATCGTCGCGCCCGCGTTGTGGTTAACGAACGCACCGGCACGGTGGTCATGGGACAAGACGTTCGCCTGGGCGCTGTCTCCATACTCCATGGCGGATTCTCCGTCCAGATCACGACCGAAATTCAGGTCTCCCAACCCGAAGCGCTGTCGCAAGGCAAGACCGCCGTGGTCGGCCAACAGGACGTGCAAGTCAAAGAGGTCCCCGTGCGGCGTGTGGAGATCACCGAAGGCGCCAGAGTCGACCAACTTGTCGACGGCTTGCAGAATATGGGCGCGACCGCTCGCGACGTAATTTCCATCCTCCAGGCCATCAAAGCCGCTGGAGCACTCGACGCCGACCTGGAGGTAATCTGATGAGCCTTAACATTCCGTTCGCGATCACCAACACGCCCCCGGCCCCACCTGCGGCCAAAGTGAAAGCGGAAAATGCCGCCCGCGATTTTGAGGCCGTACTCCTGAGTTCGCTACTGGAATCGTTGCAGAAGAGCTTTGCAGACACATCCGCGGACTCCTCCGCCGGCAGCGAGAACTATGCCGTGATGGGCACGCAGGCCTTGGCTTCCGCGATGTCCGCTCAGGGCGGCATCGGAATCGCCCGCATGATCCTACACCAGTGGCAGCAAACCAAAGTACCCGGATTGGCCGAACGCTAGGGTACCGTGCAACCTGAAGCTATTCGATACTTTGCCGATCCCTACTTCAGCCTTAAGTGTGCGCGGTTTTTGCCGCCCCATTAAGGTTTGCCAAGAATCTGCCGATGAATCAGCAGAAGGGAACCGGTGAGGACCATGAGAATCGATCTAACAAATTATGGAGCGGAGTCAGTCGACAACAGTAAGCGGGATCGGGCCCGCGCAGCTCCTGCCGCGGATCACGGAAGCGAGACAGCAGTCCCGGACCAGGCTCATTTTTCGTTTGACCAGCCGCGCGTGCGGGCACTCGAGAATCAAGTGCTCGCTCTACCCGAAGTCCGGCAACAGCGCGTGGATTTGCTTCGCCAGTCGGTTGGAAAGGGCGAGTATTCGGTCAGCGACAATCAACTGGCCGCTGCCATCATCGCCGACTTAACCAACGGCAGCGCTGGCCAGCCGACGGGGTAAATCGTGGATCCGCTTATCACATACCGGCTTGATCCGGCCATGCGCGTAATGGAAAAACCAAGCGGCGAATACGAGCCGCCGCCACGCCGCCGCCGGACGGCTCCGCCAGCCAAACCGGCTGTCGAAGAAGCGGGCACAGAAGACAGTACCGAACTGACCGCGCACCAGATTGACGATTTGGCCTGATATGGACGTACAAGCAACCCAGCCCGGCGACCTGCTCTCGGCGCGGCTCTTGCTGCTTCGCGACCTGGCGCACAGTCTAGAAAATAGCCAGATCGCGCTCACGCGTAACGATGCTGAAATGATTGCACGAGGCGCAGCCCATCAGGCGGAATTATGCCGCCAATGGAGTCTGCTCGAAGATCAACTGCATCCCGCGTCTCCATCGAAACCGCTGCGCCTGATTGAAACTGCCAAACAATTTTCGACGGACACCGGTCCATCGGCACAGATCGAACAAGAATTTGCTGCGCTTACTATTCGCATCCGCCATCTCACCCGCGTGCATTGTTCGCTGCTCCGGCATCTCCAGCGCAGCCTCGCCATCCTCGCGCATGTTGTCGACAGTTGCGCGCCCACTTACACACCCGACCTCAATTCGATCCGCGTCGACACTCGCCCCCAGGCAGGAGATTAATCATGTCCGGACTCAATGGATCACTCTCCATCGCCCTGAGCGCACTGCTGGTTGCCCAACAGGAAGTCGGAAATTCCGCCAACAATGTGGCCAACGCCAACACGCCCGGATTCTCCCGGCGACGTCCCGACCTCGTCCCTGGCGACCCAATCGTGATCGGCCGCCTGAGCATCGGCACCGGCGTGGACTTGCTAAAACTCGAAAGCCTGCGCGACCCGATTCTCGAACTCCGCATCAGCCAGGAAACCCAGAATCAGGGTAGGTTGGACACTACCGTAGGCGCACTCCAGCAGATTCAAGTCGGATTCAGCAGCACGGATTCCGGCATCGGCGATGCCATCAGTAAATTTTTTGATAGCCTTCAACAACTCTCCACCGATCCCACCAATCTTTCGCTGCGACAGGCAGTACTGACCGCCGCCGGCAACCTTGCGACCAACTTCAACACCGAGGCGCACAACCTGCAGGCACAGCGCACCAGCGTCGACTTGAACGTGGTTCAAACCGTGGGCCAGATCAACACCCTGACCACCCAGATTGCCGGATTGAATAAGCAAATCGCGAACCTCGAAAACGTACACGAAGACGCCGGCATTTTTATCGACCAGAGAAACGAAGCGATCCGCCAGCTTTCCAGCCTGGTCGACGTTTCGGTCATCCAAACCGAAAGCGGCATTGCGCTTACCACTTCCAATGGCACTCCTCTGGTCGCCGGTGAGCGCAACTTTCAACTCAACACTCAGGTAGCCGCCGGCGGCATCCACCAGATCCTTGCTGGAACCGTCGACATTACCGGCCGAATCACTTCCGGAAAGCTAGCTGGCCTGCTGACTTTGCGCGACACCACGATCCCCACGCTGCTGAACAACCTCGATCAGCTTGCCGCCGGCCTGGCTACCGCCTTGAACACCGCCAACCGCACGGGGTTCGACCTCAACGGCGTCGCTGGCACCGACCTTTTTGTTCCATTACCCGTCGCCGGTGCCGCGGCGAGTCTCACCGTCGCCATCACCGACCCGGCATTGCTCGCCGCCAGTTCCGACGGCACGCCCAGCAGCAACGGGAATCTGGCAGTACTCTCTGCCGTCCACAACCAGGCGATCGTCGCCGGAAAGAAGCCACTCGAGTTCTATTCCAGCCTGGTGTTTCAGATTGGCAACGACACTGCCCACGCCTCTTCCGATCTCGAGGCCTCGGCGCTCATCGTCCGTCAACTCGGAGACCAGCGTGCCGCCCTCTCCGGCGTTTCCCTCGACGAAGAAGCGGCCAACATCGTTCGCTATCAGGCTGCCTATCAGGCCGCCGCACGGGTTGTCACCACCGTCAGCACGCTGCTCGACCTTGCTGTCAATCTTGGGAAAGACTAGAGAGCAAGGACTAACCTCGGCAGGATTAAGGACTAATATTTATGCGCGTCAATCCAAATCTCACTCCCGATCTGCTCGCTGCCCTCAATATCACCCGGCAGAGGACCGAGGACGCGCTCCTGGAATTGGCCAGCGGCCGAAGAGTGAATCGCCCGTCCGACGATCCCGCCGCCTCCGCGATTTTGGTCGAGAATCACGACCAGACCGTCTTCACAAATCGCTATGTCCAGACCCTCAGCTCGATTCAGGGCCGATTTCAGACCGCCGACTCCGCGCTCAGTTCCGTGATCCTCACGCTGACGCACGCCATTACACTCGGAGTCGAGGCCGCGAACGGCCCGCTGAACGACGCCAACCGCGCCGCCATTGTCGTCGAACTGCAAGGCATCCAGGCCGAATTAGTTTCACTCGCCAACACTTCCTTCGAAGGAACTCCCTTGTTCGCGGGGACAAAAACCAGTTCGCCGCCTTTCGTTCTCGACAACACCGCCCCTTCGGGCGTTCGCTATGACGGCAATAACAGTGTCAACAATGTCCAGATCGGCGACAGTTATCAGATTGCCGCCAACAAACCCGGCTCGCAACTTTTCACCGCCGCCGGGCACGATGCCTTCCAGTCGCTGAACAACCTGATCGTCGCCGTGCAGACCAACACCGGAACCGACGTCGCGATCAACGCGGTGCGCGATGCCTTCGACACCATCTCCACCCAGCGCGTGTTTTATGGCAACACGCTGAACCAGGCGCAATCGCAAACCACCAACCTCGGCAACACCAAGGTGCAACTCAGCCAGCAGGAAAATACTCTGGCATCCGCCGACATCGAATCCGCCGCGAGCCGTTTGGTCAACTCCCAGGCCGCAACCAACGCCACTCTCGCCGCCATCGGAAAAATTTCGCAGTTGAATCTGTTTGATTTTCTGAAGTAAGGGGGAAGAAGAAATTCGGGCGGGCACGACTCTCCTAACACATTCGCCCTTTTCTATATCTGCAAGATATAGACTAATTGCCAGAAACCCTTAGGGCGCGCTTGAGTGCAGGGAGGAGGAAGAGGGCAGCCTCAGGCCCTGGCGATGAGCCTTGGGGCATCCTGGCGAAAATGCGCGGCATTGTACGCGACGCCCCGACCTCTTGCCGGACGCATCCGCATCCGCCAAGCAGTAGAACGACCTATAACTGCTAGAAAATACCTGTAAGTCGTTGAGTGTTCGCTCTCACGGCGATAACTCGCCTCTTCGAAGCCGGCTTTAGGCAGTGAGGTCGCGGCCTTACGGAAGCATCCCAACCCATGCCGCCAGCACGCGAGCGGGAAGGTCCAGCGAGGATTTCTTCCCTGTGAATCCCAGATCGTGGCCGGCACCTGCTACCGTCAGAATTTCTTTGCGAGCAGGAATCAATCGCAGCGCTCTCTCCATTTCCTCAATGCTCCCAAATGGATCGCGCGTGCCGTGCACGAAGAGACTGGGCGTATGTAAACCCGGCAGGTGCTTTGTGCGCAATTGTTCCGGCTTGCGGGGCGGGTGCAGCGGATACGCGAGCAGCAGCAATCCAGAAACAAGATCCGGTTCGTCCGCGCAAAGCATGGTGGACTGACGTCCTCCATAGGAATGTCCGCCGAGAAAAATTCGCCCTGAGACTAACTTACGCATCGCAGCCACGGCATTGCGCAAGCCGGCGCGATCGCGATCTGCATTGCCGGGAAACGGTGGCCCGGTCGGACGCTCTTGCCGGAACGGCAGATCGCACCGCAGGACTGTGTAGTTCTTCTCCACGAAGGCGTTCGCCAGCGCGATCAGGAGTGGAGCATTACAGTTCGAGCGGGCGCCGTGCGGGAGAATTAACGCATCGCCGTTCGGGTTTACAGGGGAATGCAGAAAGCCGCGAACGGCGGGTGTCAGCGCAGCGTCATGGAATACTTCCATCTCAGCTTGTTTCGAGGCCATGCGTCAGGATGATAATTTCTTTTTCACCCGCTCAACTTTCTTCTTCTTTTCCTTGGAACTTCGCTCGCTTGCCCCCACCGTATGCAACCGCATGAAGTTCGTAGCGCCCGAAGTCAGCTGCGTTCCTGCAACCAAGCCGAGCACGTCGCCTGGGCGAATCACGCCACTGGGCAACAATTCCTTTTCGGCGGATTTCACCATTTCTTCGGCGGAGTTCCATTGCGTCTTATGAATCGGAGTTACGCCCCACAGCGCGTTCATGCGGTTGCAGACTTCGAGTTTCCGACTGAAGGCATAGATACGAGCCTTGGGCCGATGTTTGGAAAGCATACGCGCCGTGTTGCCGCTTTCCGTGAAGACGGCAATCGCTCCCATGGGCAATTCTTCGGCCGCGTGAGCAATGGATTCGCAAATCGTTTCCGCCACCGAGTACGTTTGATTTTCGCGACGGCGGCGCGGCGGTTGTGGCATCTGCGCCATGCTCGCTTCCGCCTCAAGAATGATGCGCGCCATCATGGCGACCGTCTCGCGCGGATATTTGCCACTCGCCGTTTCACCGGACAACATGACCACATCCGTGCCATCGAACACCGCGTTGGCCACATCGCTGGCTTCGGCCCGCGTGGGGCGCGGACTGTGGGTCATCGACTCCAGCATCTGCGTGGCCGTGATCACCGGCTTCCGCCACACGCTGGCCCGCTGGATCACCCGTTTCTGAATGACCGGCACCTGCTCGGGCGGCAACTCCACGCCCAGATCTCCTCGGGCAATCATCACGGCGGCTGCGATTTCCAGAATTTCTTCCAGGCGCTCAATCGCCTGCGGTTTCTCCAGCTTGGCGATGATGGGCACGGACTTCCCATACTTCCGCATCAAAGCCTTGGCCATCCGGATGTCGTCGGCCGATCGCACAAACGAGAGCGCGACTGCATCCACTCCCTGCTGTAGCCCAAACTTGAGATCGACTTTGTCTTTCTCCGTGAGTGCGGGGATGGAAAGCGCAACCCCCGGCAGGTTAATGCCCTGCTGTTCGGCAAGCGATCCGCCATTCACAATTTCACATTCCACATCGCTGCCGCGGACCGCGATTACCTTCAACTCAATGCGGCCATCGGAAAGAAGCACGCGCGCACCCGGCTCCACTTCCCGCGCCAGGCCCGGGAAGTCAGTCGAGAGGAGTGCGGCTGTGCCTGCCACTTCGCGAGCTGTGATCGTCAGTCGAGCGCCCGCCTCGAGCATCACCGGCTCTCCGCCTTTCAGACGTCCCGTGCGAATCTTGGGCCCTTGCAGGTCCTGAAGGATACAGAGCGTTCGTTTCAGCCGGCGGGCTGCTGTGCGGAGTCGCTTGATCCGCCGGGCATGCTCGGCGTGTGTTCCATGGGAAAAATTCAGCCGGGCCACGTCCATGCCAAGCTGCATCAGATCGCGAATGCAAGCTTCGGAATCGGAGGCGGGGCCAATCGTGCAGATAATTTTTGCGCGCCGCGAACGCGTAGCCGCGGCTTCCGGCGTAGTAGGAACAACAGGCAGATCGCCAGCGACGAGATCGGGCTTACGTGTGGCCAAGGGGGCAGATTCCTTTGCAGTAGATTCGAGCGATTAAGTTAACGCGGACAAACGTCGAGTGCTGCGGACCCGTTCTGCGAGTATCCGACTAACCATAGTCTCACAATCACTGACCGGAATCGTCAACCCGAGGGGTAACGCATTTCGTAATCCCGCGCGGAAAAAGCATGGCGTTAAATTCGGACCCGATCAGCACCACCAGCGAAATCAGGTACATCCAAACCAGCAGTGCAATACTCACGCCCAGCGATCCGTAGATGATGCTGTAGTCCGCGTAACTTTGTAAGTACCATCCGAAAAAAGCTGTCGCGCCCAGCCACATCGCCGTAGCCAGCACCGCGCCCGGAATCACACTGTGCCAGGGCTGTGTACGGGGAACAGCATTGTGATAGACCAGCGCAATCACAGCAATGCTGGTGAGGATGGCGATGATCCAGCGCATGGCAATCCAGAGCAGCAACACCAGCGGACCAAAGTCGTGGTCGATGTGAAACAGGACGCGCGTTTCGATGCGGCTACCAAACGCCACCAGGATCGTCGCAAAGATCAACGGCAACCCCGCCATCACGACGAGAGAGATTGCGATCAGTCGTTCTTTGAGCAGTCCCCAGGTCTTGGGGAGCTGGTAGGCACGGCGAAAGCCTTCCATCCAGGAGATGATTACGCCCGAGGCCGTCCAAATCGTCAACAGAGAAGTCGTAATCAGCAATCCCACCGGCCGATGTGCCGCGCCCTTCAAGTACGCGAGGGCAGTGGTCGCGCCCGCGGGCAGGATGCGCCCGAGCGCGTAGGAAATCTCCCGGAGATAAACTTCGCCGCGGCGCACCGTCGCCAGCACCGAACCGAGCACTAGAAGCGCGGGAAAGAACGTGAGAATGGAAGAGTACGCGGAAGCTTTGGCGGTGGCGAAAGCGTCGTGCTCAAAGGCGCGCCATATCGAAATCCGGAGCAGCCGCCAGAATCGCGCCAGCGCCGGAGCCAGAATCAGCTGCCCGGGGAAAGCATCGGGCTTGACCTTGCGATCTTCGGGCACAATCAAATGGTTAACCGCAAATGACATTGTTTTTCAGAATGAACAAGGGGCGACTCTCGTCGCCCCCTGGGATGGTTACAGTTCGAATTACTCCGCGGCGAGTTCTTCCGTTTCGCCTTCGTGCCGCATGAGTTCGAGCGCGCGCTCGGCTTCCTCATAGGCTTGCGAGACCTCTTCCTGCACCTTCTGCGCGGCCTCTTCCATCTCGGGAGAGAGGCGCACGTTGCGATAGTACTCCATGCCGGTGCCGGCGGGAATCAATCGTCCCACAATCACGTTTTCCTTCAGGCCGCGCAAGTGGTCCACCGCTCCCTGAATGGAGGCTTCCGTGAGCACGCGCGTGGTCTCCTGGAACGACGCGGCGGAGATGAACGAATCGGTCGAGAGCGATGCCTTGGTGATGCCGAGCAGTAGCGGACGCCCCGTTGCCGGCTTGCCGCCGTCGCGGATGATCCGTTCGTTTTCCTCGCGGAAGCGGAACTTGTCCACCTGTTGCTCGAGCAGGAACGTCGTGTCGCCCACGTCTTCCACCTTCACCCAGCGCATCATCTGGCGGACGATCACTTCGATGTGCTTATCCGAAATGGTTACGCCCTGGAGCCGGTAGACTTCCTGGATTTCGTTCACCAGGTAAGACTGCAACTCCTTCTCGCCAAGTACGGCCAGAATGTCGTGCGGGTTGAGCGGGCCGTCCATCAGCGGTTCGCCCGCCTTCACGCGCTCGCCTTCCTGCACGTTGATGTGCACACCGCGCGGAACGGAGTATTCCTTTTCCGTACCGTTGTCGGCTGCAACATACAGTTTGCGTTGACCCTTCGAAACCTCGCCGAAGCGAACCACACCATCGATTTCGCTGATGACGGCCGTTTCGCGCGGCTTGCGGGCTTCGAACAATTCGACCACACGCGGCAGACCACCGGTGATGTCTTTCGTCTTGGTGGTTTCGCGCGGGATCTTCGCCAGCACGTCGCCCGGGAACACCGTAGCTCCGTCCTGCACCATCAAGTGCGCGCGTGACGGCATGAGGTAGCGCTTGCTGGCCTTGCCCTTGATGACCAGGGCCGGCTGGCGCTTCTCATCCGGTGCATCGGCGACCACGTGACGTGACAGGCCGGTGACTTCGTCCACTTCTTCGTGGAGCGTGACGCCTTCCTGCAAGTCCTTGAACTGCGCAATGCCGCCGATTTCCGTGAGGATCGCAAACGTGTACGGATCCCACTCGACCAGTACCTGGCCTTGCTGGACTTGATCGCCTTCGTTGACCTTCAACTTAGCGCCGTACACCACCGCATACCGTTCGCGCTCGCGGTTCTTTTCGTCCACCAGTGCGATCGATCCCTGACGATTCATTACAACCAGGTCGCCGGTCTTGGACTTCACGGTCTGGAGTCCGATGAATCGGACCGAACCGCCGGCCTTGGCGTCGAGTCGCGACTGTTCCGAAACTCGCGATGCTGTGCCGCCGATGTGGAACGTACGCATGGTGAGCTGCGTTCCAGGTTCGCCAATCGACTGCGCTGCGATCACACCCGTAGCTTCGCCGAGTTCCACCAGTCGTCCGGAGGCCAGGTTGCGTCCGTAGCACATAACGCAGACGCCGCGCTTCGATTCGCAGGTCAGCACCGAGCGGATTTTCACCCGCTCGATTCCGGCCGCCTGAATCGCGACCGCCAGATCTTCGTCGATTTCCTGATTGATGTCGACGATCACATTGGTGTCGTAATCCTTGATTTTCTCGAGCGAAACGCGGCCAATGATGCGGTCGCGCAACGGCTCGATGATCTCGCCCGCTTCCACAATGCCGGAAACGAAGATGCCGTCCACCGTGCCGCAGTCGTATTCGCTGATGATTACATCTTGCGCCACGTCGACCAAACGCCGCGTCAGGTAGCCCGAGTCGGCGGTCTTGAGCGCCGTATCGGCCAAGCCCTTGCGAGCGCCGTGCGTCGAGATGAAATATTCCAGCACGGTCAATCCTTCGCGGAAGTTCGCCGTGATGGGAGTCTCGATGATTTCGCCGGTCGGCTTCGCCATCAAGCCACGCATACCGGAGAGCTGACGGATCTGCTGTTTGGATCCGCGAGCGCCGGAATCGGCCATGACGTAAATCGGATTGAGCGCGCCTGCCTTGTCGGCCGTTTGCATCTGGCCAAACATTTCATCGGCAACTTTTTCCGTGATTGCCGACCAGATTTCGATAACCTTGTTATAGCGTTCGCCGTTGGTGATCGCGCCGTCGAGATACTGCTGTTGAACGGCAATGACCTGCTTGTCGGCGTCGCGGACCAGCGTCTTCTTGTTGTCTGGAATCACCATGTCGTCAATGCCGATGGAGAGACCGGCGCGCGTGGCGTAACGGAAGCCCAGCGACTTGATCTCGTCGAGCATCTTGACGGTGGTTTCCAGTCCGAACCGCAAGTAGGTGTAATTCACCAACTGGCCAATGCCCTTCTTCTTGAGCAAGCCGTTGATGAACGGCATGCCCTCGGGCAGGTGATCGTTCAGGATGGCGCGTCCCACGGTCGTGTTCAGGAATTCGCGCTCCGCATGAATCGGTTCGGTATGCGTCACGTCCTGATCGTCGTAGGCAGCCGTGAGTTCCATGACTTCGCCGGTGTAGCGCAGACGAATCGGGCTCAAGGTTTCGACTTCACCCATTTCGAGCGCGATCACCACTTCGTCAATGTTGGCAAAGGCACGGCCTTCACCCTTCGCGCCGGGCTTGGCTTTGGTCAGGTAGTACAGGCCAAGCACCATGTCCTGCGTGGGCACGGTGATGGGCTGTCCGGAAGCGGGCGAAAGAATGTTGTGCGACGACAACATCAGCACGCTCGCTTCAACCTGCGCTTCGGGCGAAAGCGGAATATGTACCGCCATCTGGTCGCCGTCGAAGTCGGCGTTGAACGCCGTACACACGAGTGGATGAATCTTGATCGCCTTGCCTTCCACCAGCACCGGCTCAAACGCCTGAATGCCCAGGCGATGCAGCGTAGGCGCGCGGTTCAGCATGACCGGATGGTCCTTGATCACTTCTTCCAGAATGTCCCAAACGATCGGCTCCTGCTGCTCGACCATTTCTTTCGCTTGCTTGATGGTGGTGCAGTGCCCCGTTTGTTCGAGCCTGTGATAGATGAACGGCTTGAACAATTCCAGCGCCATCTTCTTCGGCAGACCGCACTGGTGCAGCTTCAGTTCCGGACCGACCACGATGACGGAACGCCCCGAGTAGTCCACGCGCTTGCCGAGCAGGTTCTGACGGAAACGTCCCTGCTTGCCCTTCAGCGTGTCGGAGAGCGACTTCAGCGGGCGGTTGTTCGCGCCACGCAGCACGCGTCCACGGCGTCCGTTATCGAACAGCGCGTCCACGGCTTCCTGCAACATGCGCTTTTCGTTGCGCACGATCACTTCGGGAGCATGCAGGTCCATCAACTTCTTCAACCGGTTGTTGCGGTTGATGACGCGGCGATACAGGTCGTTCAAATCAGACGTTGCGAAGCGGCCGCCATCGAGTGGAACCAGCGGACGCAGCTCCGGCGGAATCACCGGGATCACATCCAGAATCATCCACTGCGGCTTGTTTCCGCTGCGGCGGAAAGCCTCGACCACTTTCAGGCGCTTGGCGTACTTCAAGCGCTTCTGCAGAGAAGTCTCGTGCTTCATCTTCTCGCGCAGTTCGGCCGAGAGCCCCTCGACTTCCACGCGCTTCAGAAGTTCCTTGATCGCTTCCGCGCCCATCATGGCCTTAAAACCGGTGGGACGGAATTGCTGATCGAGTTCGCGATACTTGGT
Organism: Acidobacteriota bacterium; assembly: GCA_043734305.1. Classification (GTDB taxonomy): domain Bacteria; phylum Acidobacteriota; class Terriglobia; order Terriglobales; family Acidobacteriaceae; genus Acidiflorens. The sequence goes on from JAYTFO010000035.1 coordinate 27,968, forward strand.
CTCGTCCTTGATCACTTCGTGATCTTTGACGGGAGCGTCGCCGGTCTCAATCGTGACGTAGGCTTCAAAGTAGAGAATCGCCTCGAGATCGCGGAGAGAGATATCGAGAAGATGCCCGATACGGCTGGGCAATCCCTTGAAGAACCAGACGTGCGAACAGGGCGAGGCCAGTTCGATATGGCCCAACCGTTCGCGGCGAACTTTCGAGAGCGTGACTTCCACACCGCACTTGTCGCAGATCACTCCGCGGTGCTTCATGCGCTTGTACTTGCCGCAGAGACACTCCCAGTCCGTGACCGGGCCAAAGATGCGAGCGCAGAACAGTCCATCGCGCTCCGGTTTGAAGGTGCGATAGTTGATGGTTTCCGGTTTGGTTACTTCCCCATGCGACCAGCTCCGGATCTTCTCGGGCGACGCCAGGCTGATCCGAATGGAATCGAAATCAGCTACGGGATTTGCCATGTCAAACGGGCTCGAACGAAACATGTGCCTCCGCTTTCCTGCAGAACTCACGCCTCCGCCAGCGGCTCTCAAAAACAGTTCTCAGTAAAAACCGGTTTGAGTCTCTTCGCCAGAATCGCGACACTGAGAGCGCGTGTCGCGCTGGCTAATCGTCTAAACTTTGTCAGCCAAACTTTGCCTCGCTCCCGGCTCTCCGCGTCTCAGGTTTTACTGAGAACTGAGAACCGGGAACTGAGAACTAATCCGCAGCAACTGCCACCGGCTTCTTTTCCGTGGCCTTGATCAATTCCACATCCAGACAGAGTGACTGCAATTCGCGAATCAGCACGTTGAACGATTCCGGAACGCCCGGCTCCATCGCGGCTTCGCCTTTGACGATCGCCTCGTAGATTTTGGTGCGTCCGTACACATCGTCCGACTTCGCGGTGAGCAGTTCCTGCAGGATGAACGCCGCGCCGTACGCTTCCAGAGCCCAGACTTCCATTTCTCCGAAGCGCTGTCCGCCGAACTGCGCCTTGCCGCCCAGCGGCTGCTGGGTGATGAGCGAGTACGGACCGATCGACCGTGCGTGAATCTTGTCGTCGACCAAGTGCGACAGCTTCAACATGTAGATGTATCCAACCGTTACCGGCAGTTCGAACTTCTCGCCCGTCATGCCGTCGCGCAGGTTCGTCTTGCCCGACGTGGGCAAGCCGGCGCTCAAAAGCAGGGCCTTGATTTCCGATTCACG
>JAYTFO010000036.1:0-7941 GCA_043734305.1 Acidobacteriota bacterium
AGGACGAAGCCGACTACGTAGTTGCCGCCGACGACAAATTGTCCGAAGGCTTCGATCACGCGTCCAGCAGCCCCGGCGCCTTCATTGCCGTGCAGCAGAATGCGGCGACTCGACGCCAGATTCAGCGACAGGCGAAACAGTGTGAGCAGCAGTAACAGACTGGGAAAAACCGAGAACTGCGCCGGCCGCAGAATCTGAATCGCCGAGAGCAGTACCAGCACCGACGCCGTGATGCTCACCGCCAACAGCAGATCGAGCAGAATCGAAGGCAGCGGGACCAGCATGACGAACACCAGAGAGACCGCCGCAATGGGAACGATCCACTCGGCCAGCGAGTTCGACTCGGGTGCGGTTTTGGTGGTGGTCTCGGGCATGGGTTATCGGACTCCTGCTGCCATGGCACGGGCCTGGGCACGATAAATTGCAGCCAGCACTTCAGCGATCACGGTGTAAAGTTTCGGCGGCACGCTGTGTCCGACCTCGACCGAGCGATAAAGGATGTGCGCGAGCGGCGGGTTCTCGACCAGCGGAATGCCCTGCCAGCGCGCGATCTGCTTGATCTCGGCGGCGAGCCGGTTGCGTCCCTTGGCCACCACCACGGGCGCCGCCATGTCCGGACCATATTCCAGAGCGATGGCGTATTCGGTCGGGTTGGTGATGACGACCGAGGCGCGCTTGGTGTCCTCCAGCATCTTGCGACGGCGCACTTGATGTTGCAGACGCCGGATGCGCTGTTTGATGATCGGATTGCCTTCCGTCTCCTTGTATTCATCTCTCACTTCCTGACGGCTCATGCGCAGTTCGCTCTCGTGATGCTGGCGTTCGAATAGATAGTCGACGACCGCCCAACCGAGCAGGACCAGCGAGGCTTTCCAGCCCACTTCAAAAACGCGCTCCACGACAAAGCTAAGAACTCCGTGCGCGCTTCGTCCCGACAGGGTCATCAGCAGCGGCCAGTCACGACGCAGACACAACACGGCGAGATACGCAACTGCTGCGGCCGGCAAAAGTGACTTCAACAATCCGCGCAACGCGGCGATTGAAAAGATCTGGCCGAGTTTTGCGCCCGGATTCATGCGCGATCCCGTGGGCATTAACGCAGAGGGTGCAATGACCAGTCCTCCCTGCGCGAGCGCGGAAGAGACGGCTACCATCCAACTCACTCCCAACGCCGCCACCGTGGCCATGAACACACCCGAGTGCGCGAGCAATGGAGGCAACCCGTCCATGCGCAGGTTGCCAGACACAGCGCCGTCGATGCAGTCGCGCAGAAATCCGCCCCAGGCTTGCGGGAAATGGGACAGCTGATGGGCGAGGAGAATGGTCGCGGCGAGCGCGGCGCAAGTTGCGCTCAGATCGCGACTGCGCGGCACCTGCCCTTTTTCACGGGCCTTTTCGCGTTTGCGCGGACTCGCCTGCTCGGTCTTGTTGTCGTGGCCCATGAGTTAGTGGCTCAGTCTCAAAACTCGTTCCGACATTTCCATCGCCTGCTGAAAACGCGCGTCGAAGAAGCGTGGCCAGAGTGCAATCGCTCCGCCCAGCAGAATCAGGCCCAACATGCTCTTCACGGAAAGGCCGACAAACAGTACGGGCAGTTGCGGCGACGCCTTGCCGAGAAAGCCGAGCGCCACGTCGGTGAACATTGTGGCCACGAGTACGGGCGCGGCAATCTGCACAGCCGTCACCCACAGGCTGGCGGTGAAATGCAGAAACACCGTGAGGGCAGTGCCGGTCAACGCAAAGTGGCCGGGCGGCAGATATTGAAAACTGCGCGCCAGCCCGCGCAGCAGCCAATGAGGGACCTGCAACTGAATGAAGAGCAGGAGCACGATCAGTTCATGAAAAGTGGAGAGCACCGGAGAATCCGCCTGACTCTGCGGATTGATGATGCTGGCCAGTGAAAATCCCATCTGGATGCCCAGCATATGTCCGGCAACGCTGGCCGCTTCGAAGACAAACTGGAGCGTGAATCCCAGGAGAAAGCCGATCACCGCTTCGCCCGCCAGCACGCCAACCAGCGTTGAAGCCGGCATGGACGTCGCCGGCGGTGACACCAGCGGAGCCAGCATCATAGTGAAGGCCAAGCCGAGCCCGATCTTGATCCGCACTGGAATCGACAAGCTGCCGAAGAACGGCGCAGCGACGATGACGCCGCTCACGCGCGTGCCCGCGATCATCCAAGCCGTCAAAGTCTGTTCCAGCGAAAACTGCATGACCGATTTCCTCAGCGCAAGAAAGGATGAAAATCCGACCACAGCCCAATCGTGTAAAAAATCAGTTTGCGTAGCATCCAGGGCAGAAATAACAGTGCCGCGACTGCGACCGCTGCCAGCCGGGGCACGGTCGAGATGGTTTGGTCCTGCAGCGAAGTCAGCGTCTGCACTACGTTGATCAGCAAACTCACGGCGGTTGCGACGATCAGCAGCGGCGCGCCTAACCAGAGCGCGATCTCAAGGCTGCCGCGAGCCAGAGCGACGACTTGTTCCGTGTTCATGAGTTCCTCTTCAGGAAAAACTCTTCATCAGCGAACCGACCAGCAGGTTCCATCCATCGACCACCACGAAGAGCAAAAGTTTCAGCGGCGTGGAGATCACCACCGGCGGCAGTTGCAGCATGCCGACCGAGGTCGTCACGGCGGCGACCACCAGATCGATCACCAGAAACGGGAGAAAGAGCGCGGCTCCAATCCGAAATCCAACCTGCAACTCCGACAACAGATACGCGGGCGCGACAATGCGCATGCCCAGATCGTCGGGTTTGGCAGGCCGTGGTTCGCGCGCCAGTTCCACAAAAAGCGCAAGATCTTTTTCCCGCGTGTACTTCAACATGAAGCGGCGCAGCGGCGTGACCGATCGCTCCAGCGCGTTCATCATCGTGATGTGTCCCGCTTCCAGCGGAACGATGGCGTCGGAGTAGATCGTGGCTCCGACCGGCTGCATCAGAAAAAACGTCAACAGCAGGGCCAGTCCGATCAGGGTCTGATTGCTGGGCGTACTCTGTGTTCCGAGCGCTTGCCGCAGAAAATGAAACACCACCAGCAGCCGGACAAACGGCGTCATGGAGAGCAGGATCGCCGGCAACAACGTCAGCAGCGTCAGCAGGACGACGATGTTCCAAGGTAAAGTCCCGCCCGGAGCCAGGCCGCCAAACGGCAGGCCGGGCACGGGCTGCGGACGCGCCCACAGGGGCCCAGCGCTCGCGATCGTAATCGTGAGAAGAAAGACCGTCCGACGGAGTTTTGTGCATCGACTCATTCCGGCTGCTCGCGCGCTGTTTCTTCTTCGGGCAATTGCGCCAGCAGAGTGACCGAGCCCGCGCTGCCGCCAATCAGGAAACGCTGGCGCTCGAACTGAAGCACCGCCACAAATCGCCGTTCTCCCAGTCCGGCCGTTTCCTTAATCACCAGCGAGCGACGTTTGTGCTGCGTCCGCCACAACACGCCGAGCTTTGCGCCACATATCTGCATCCAGCGGCCGAACCCTCCGCGCAATATCGGGGTGATCAAGGAACTTTCCATTTATGCCAACTCCGTCAGGCGCGCGGCCAGCTTGCTCTGGACGATTTCGAACTCACTCCAGGCGATCAGTTCGCCATTGATCAGCAGAGGAACGTCGAGTCCCACGGTCCAGCGGGTGGCAACAATACGTCCGATAGCCAGTTGCACGAGATCGACAACTTTGAAATCGGGAACGGAAATCTCGACGGTGAGCACGCAGGGCAGCCCGCCCACGCGCGCCCACGGGTCGGCGATCGCGCTTTCTAGCTTTGGCGTGGCGGCGGCCGCCATTACTGCTGCACCAGAAACTCGGTGAAGTACACGTCCTCAACTCCCAATTGCGGCGCCCGCTCTTTCAGGGCTTGCAAAAGCTCTGCCTTCAACTTGCTCTTACCATCAGGCTGTGCGAGTTGCTCCGCTTTGACCGCGCTGAGGACGGAAAGAATCGTGTCGCGGGTCAGTGCGACCGGCAAGTCGTCCTTGTGCTGCGGCGCGCGAGACAGTCCGAGTGCGATCCCAACTCGCAGATAGCCGTGTTCACCGCCGCTGAGATTCACGACAAAAGTTTCCAGTGGAACCGTATAGGCGACCGAGGAGCTGCCTGCCGAGGCATTGGTGGAACCTGGCGAATTCATCCAGAACCAACTGCCGGCGCCGCCCAATACCACGACCAGCGTCACGGCCACGGCAACGGGCAGTCTGCTCTTCCTCTTTGGAGGAGTGCTATCGACCTCTGGATCAGGCATGCCCTCATGTGTGCAAGCTGCATGCCGCGATCAGTTGCAGCTCTACTCAAAGGGCTGTGGAGAGAAAAGAGAGTGGAATCAGGCAATTACCATTCGCATGTTCCATTCTTCAAGGCTGCAAGAGGTGCGCCGGTTGGTTTCACAACCGGCTCTCATGAAAAACTTCTTATTGTTTAAGGTTGATCGTTTCCTGCGTGATCTGATCAAAGGTGGTCACAACTTTTGCGTTCGCCTGGAAACTTCGTTGTGCCACAATCAACGCCGCAAATTCTTTCGCGATATCGACGTTGGACAACTCCAGCGCGCCGCCCGCCAGCGTTCCGCGTCCACTGGTCCCCGGTCCACCGACCACCGCCTGGCCCGACGCCAGAGTTTCGGTGAATCCGTTGTTGCCGGTTCGCAACAGGCCCTGATTGTTGGCAAACGTTGCGGTCGCCAGTTGTCCGAGGATGGCAGTCTTGCCGTTGCTGAACGCGCCGGTGATGGTTCCATCCGCCCCGATGTCGAACTTCACCAGCGTACCGCTACCGCTGCCGTCCTGTTGTGTGTGGGAGGTACCGCTGGGTGATGCCAATTGGGTGAGAAAACCCTTGCCGTTGGCGTCGAACAGGTTCCACGTGAACGTCTGATTGTTGGCGCCATCGGTGAAGCCGGTGAGGGCGATGCCCGTCACATCCGCAGCTGGGTTGGTCAGGTTTCCATTACCGTCGAAAGTGAGAGTGCCCGCCTTGATTACCGTGGGATCCACGATTCCGCCCACGTCCGCCGCTGGAATGGAAATCGAATAATCCCAGGCGTTGGTCGCGGTTTTGGTGTAGGTAAACAGCAGGACATGGCTGGCCCCTAAGGAATCGAAGATCGTCATGGGTGCCGAATAGGACGTGCCGACGGCCGCAGTGGCATTAACGTTCGTACTCAACTGCACTTGGGTGGTTGCGGTGGCAGGACTGATGGCGCCCGCGCCCAGCGTCAGAGGACCCAGGCTCTGTCCCGGAGGCACCACTCCATTGACGGCCGGATATCCCAAAACTTCCTGACCGTCGGAGGTGACCAGCAGACTGCTCTTGTTGACTTCGAAATTTCCGGCGCGCGTGTAACTGACGGCCCCATCTTTCGAAACCACAAAGAAACCGTCTCCTAGAATCGCGACATCGGTCGAAACGCCGCTCGGATCCACATTGCCCTGCGTGAAACTTGCCGGGATCGAGCTCACCGCAGTTCCCGCGCCCTGCTGGATTGCGTCGCCGGCGCCATTGTTGCCCAGCGTCTGATAGAAGAGGTCGCGGAACAGGACGCGTGCGTCTTTGTATCCGACCGTGTTGAGGTTGGCGAGATTGTTCGCGATGGTCGCCAGAGCAGTCGAACTGGCGGTTAACCCGGACAGAGGTATCGAAAATGTAGGCATGGAGCTCCTTTTACTTACCTGCGATTTGTTGAAGAAGTTGACGGATTTGCGCCAGCTCGCTCAGCGAGTTGAATTGCGCCAACTGGCCGACGAACTGGGTAGGATCCATTGGATCGAGCGGACTTTGCGACTTGAGCTGCGCCACCAGCAATTGCAGAAACATGTTGTTCAAGTCCTGCGCGGGCGGGGTTGGAGTTGGAGTGCTCGCTGCGGGTGCCGCCGCTGCCGTTAACTGCATGGGTGAAATTTGCAAGGTACGCCTCCTAAACGTGAATGCTGACGCGGTTTGCGCCCGACCACGCCGGCAATGCCGCCGTGGATTCGAGTGCTGTAGTTTCCGCCGCGCCCTTTTCTGATCGGTAATTCTGCCAACCACTGGTCGTCGAGAAATGGCGCTGCGATTGTTGTTGAGACCCGGTTGAGGTTTGAAGTCCGGTACCGCCTTTGTCCATTTCCATCGTGGTCAAGTGCAGGTGATGATCCTTCAATCCGGTTTCGATGCTCTGCACTTCAGTACTGAACCAGTGCTCCATCCCACGCTCGCCGTGTACCGACAGTCCAACCTGGTTCTGGTGTATGGAGGTGTAGATCTCCACCGCGCCAAACGCCGTCGTCCGGATTCCGACGCGCATTTGCATTTCACCAGCTGCGTCCGCGACGATGCGCGCGGATGCCGCCGTGCTGGCTGCGGGCGGTGCGGATTCAGGCAGGTGCGGAGCCCTGGGAGCCTCGCGAACTTCAGCGGACGTCGTACGAGGCGGCGCATCGGAAGCCGCCGCGCGTGGGACGACCACCGTGGTTCCAGACTCGGAGATCAAAGCAGGCGGCGCTTCATGCGATGCGGTTGCCGCTTGCGGACTGGGAACGGATGCTTTTTTTTCGGCCACAGCTTTGGAGGTCACTACAGGGTCTATCGAAACTGCACGCGACGCTTTATTGTCGATCAGACTGTCGGCGAACAACTGTCCGTGTGCTTGTACGGCGGAACTCGCCGCGGAGCGGATGTCCGTCGCAATCGCCGCCGACGCGCTGGATTTCGCTTTGTCTGGCGCTGCGTTAAATGTCGTGCGCCCTGGCGCGGACCCCGATGCGCTTGCGGCGATTGGAACGCTCTCCGCAGGCGTTGCCAGAAAAACTTGCTGGGAAGCGCTGATGGTTGCGGAGTTGGCATCATTTGCCAGTAATGCGGACGTGGCGACGGCTGACTCCAACGAGACAACCGCTGACGATTGCGGGGCAGAGTTCTTCGTCCCCGTGGTCGCCGTGCCAGACGTGGGATGCACATCCGGAGATGCCGCCGTCGGTGCTTGTTGTGGAATCGCTGTAGCGATCGAGGTAGCGATGTCCGGTGAGATTGGGATGTTGAACTGGGGGAGGGCTTTCTGTGAGGTGGTGTCGATCGTGCCGGGCACATCGGCTGAGACAGTTATGGCAACGGAATCTGGCGCGGCTGTGGGAACGGGCTGGCCAGCAACGTTTTGAGAAACGGAGCTGGTCGCTCTGTAGTCGTCCACAACACTGCGTTGGAGGACCACGCCCGATGGTTGAGAGACGGTAGCCTGGTCGAAGGTGGACTGCACAGCATCAATCGGAATCGGAACTTCCTTTTCAGACGCATGCAACGGCAACGCGACTGGATTCGCCGGCTTCAGACGAGGAGCAGCAAAAGTAATGACCTGGAGTTCGTGCGCGCCTGCTTCAGGAACTTTCGGTCCGTGGTCCGCGGGAATCACGGGGTTGCTGACTGTGGGTGGTGCGGGAACGCGTTCGATGGGAGGGGTCGCCGCGCCGTGATCAGGTTCCTGTTCAGAGGCAAGCGTGATTTCTGTTTTGGAGTGCGCTGTATCCGGTCGCGGGGCGGGCGTCAAATCCGCAAACGAAAAAGAGTTCGGAACAAGAGGAGGCGCAGGCCGCGAAGCCGACAATGCCGCCCCCGCTTCTGTGGTCGTGCCCGTGCCAGGTTGCACAGTCGCAGAGTCAGTACGGTTTTCGACGGGAGTTGCCGGCACGGGAGCATCCAGAATTGCAAACGCAGCGTCGGCGAACGGGAGCGGGTTCGCGGCAATCTGAATCGACAGCGGGCTCACTGCGGTTGTAGTTTCTGGTGTTTGATCGTTCGGCTGAGAAGACAGCGCGTCCGCTTGCAACTTAGGATCGTGCCTGCCCGAAACCGTTTTCTCGGGGGCGTGGTCGCCCCGAATCGCAGGCGCAGTGCTGGAGATCGACTCGGCCAGCGTAGCGCCAAAGTCCCCGGTTGCGCGTGAGGACGATGGATCTACAAACGCTGCCGTTTG
>JAYTFO010000037.1:0-2299 GCA_043734305.1 Acidobacteriota bacterium
CGACACTTCCCGCATCAAAGAAAATTCCGTCGAAGTATTGCTGGATTGGCTGGCCGCCGGGCTCGATCCCGAGAAGTGCGTGATGTTCATCCAGTCGCACGTGCCCGCGCACGCTGAGCTGCACCTGCTTTTTTCCATGATCACGCCGCTGGGCTGGCTGGAGCGCGTACCGACCTACAAGGAGCAGCGCGAGAACATCAAAGAAAAAGATCTGGGAACGTATGGGTTTCTCGGCTACCCGGTTTTGCAATCGGCGGATATTCTGATCTACAAAGGCGATTTCGTTCCCGTGGGCGAAGATCAGGTGGCGCACGTCGAGCTGACGCGGGAAATTGCGCGGCGCTTCAATCTGTTTTACACAACTAAGGTCGAAACAGAGCAACAGTTCTCAGCCAATGGAGAGTTTAGGGGAAAGGCCCTGAAGCTCTCCCCTGGCCAGCCAGTTTTTCCCGAGCCTCAAGCCCTGCTCACTCTCACCCCGAAGTTGCCCGGCACCGACGGCCGCAAGATGTCGAAATCCTACGGCAACACGATCATGCTCACCGATCCCGAGCCGGTGGTCAGGCAAAAGCTAAAGCAGATGGTCACCGACCCGGCCCGCGTGCGGCGCACCGATCCTGGCAATCCCGATCTCTGTCCGGTGGGCGACCTGCACAAGATATTCAGCGACGAGTCCACCATGGCCAAGGTAAATGAAGGCTGCCGGTCGGCGGGCATCGGCTGTATCGAGTGCAAGGGCTGGGCCGCCGACGCGCTGGTGAAAATCCTCAATCCCATGCAAGAGCGACGTAAAAAATACGAGGACAATCCGCGCCTGGCGTGGGATATTCTTGAGGCTGGCTCTGCGCGCGCCGCCAAAGTCGCGGCTGCAACCATGGACGAGGTGCGGGATTCGATGGGCATGTCGCTGCAATACGAACCGCCGAAGGGCATCTCAAAGTGACGGACGTCTCTCAACTCGCGTCAGACCATGCTCCTGTGCCAGCCTCGACGCCTGTGGTGGAGATCGCTCCAGCGAAAAGCACGCACCGGGATGAAAATGATTTTCCGTTTTCGGTTGATTTGGGCGGAGTGTACGACGGCCCGCTCGACCTGCTGCTCGACCTGATCCGCAAGCAGGACATCAACATTTACGACATCCCGATCGCGAAGATCACCGCGCAATATCTTGTCTATGTGGAGCGCATCAAGGAACTCGACGTAAACGTTGCCTCGGAATTCATTTACATGGCGGCGGTGCTGATCCACATCAAGTCGAAGATGCTGCTGCCGCGCGATCCGCTCGCTCCGGCCGGCGTTGTCGACGATCCGCGCAGCGAGCTGGTCAACCGCCTGCTCGAACACGAGAAATTCAAATCGGCGGCGCAGATGCTGATGCAAAAGCAGCAGATCGAAGACGCGGTGCTGAGCAATCCGGCGCTTAAAGATTTCATGGACGCAGAAGGCACCGAGCCCGAACTCGCTGCCGACGTGATCGACCTGGTGAAAACCTTCCAGCAAATTCTGGACCGCGCCCGCAACCGTCCGATCATCGAAGTGAATGAAGACACCGTAACGGTTGGGCAGATGATTCAATATCTGCACAGGCGGCTCGCGATCGAATCGCGCCCGATCCGCCTGAAACAGATGCTGCGCAACGTCCCGTCGCGACAGGCATTGGTCTGCATGTTCCTCGCGCTGCTGGAACTGGTGCGACTGCAAGCGATTCAAGTACGGCAGGATCACGTATTCGGCGAAGTGCTGGTCCGCAAGCACTCCCACTTCGACGAAGTGATGACCGAGCAAGCCGCGATCAGAGACGACTGGAGATGAGAAGGTCGTTGGTCGTTCGTCGCTGGTCGTTCGCTAAAGGCCTTCGCAACGAGAGTTTTTGCCAACGACTATCGACCAACGACTAACGACTATTATGAGTCTAAAAGCCCAACTCGAAGCCATTGTTTACGCGACAGAGATGCCGATCTCGCTGGATCATATCGTCCAACTTGTGAAGGCGGAGGTTCTGGCCGCCGGCGCCGTCGATGAAAACGAAGTTAAATCGCGCGTCCGCGCCACGCTCGAAGAGCTGACCGCCGACTACGCCAGCGCCGACCACGGCATCGAAGTCCGCCAACTGGCCGGCGGATACCGCATGTCCACCAAGCCGGAGCAACACGATACCGTCCGCGCTTTCGCCAAGAGCCTGAAGCCGCCGATTCGTCTCTCGCTCCCCGCGCTCGAAACGTTGGCCGTGATCGCCTACAAACAGCCCGTGACCGTGCCCGAGATCAGCGAAATTCGCGGCGTCGATTCGAATGGCGTC
>JAYTFO010000038.1:0-10260 GCA_043734305.1 Acidobacteriota bacterium
CCAGAGTCGCTTTGCGCAGTCGCGCTCGCCGCTGTGGCGGGCACTAGGGGAGACAAGAAACCGGTGAAGTTGTAAACGACGAGATAGGGAATGTTGCCCGAACTAGCCGTATTGCCTGCCTGGTCCGTGGCGCTGACACCGAAGCTTCCGGCCCCAACCGGGGATGCAGTGTAAGGCGAGCCTGATGGAGTGGGCGTGCACGTCACCATGTCACCACCTCCCCCGTCGGTGCAGATGAAGTTCGGCGTGATTGGGGAATTTAGAATGATCGACTGGTTTGGTGACGGGGACGCGACAGTTATGGCGGGTCCCGTCGTGTCTATATTGATAGGGCCGAACGAGCCGATCCCCAAGTTGCCAGCGTTGTCTTTACAACTGCCGTTGGCGGTCGTGGTTTGCTGACTTGAAATCGTCAGGCCGCCAGTAATCGTGGTGTTATTCGGTCCCGACAGTGGGTCGGTGCACGCGAATGCTACCACGACAGGCTGATTGGTCCAGGTACCGGGGACGTAATTGACACCGCCTGCGGTGGCCGAGCCAGTCACGGTTGGCGGCGTCTTGTCGATCTTGATCGGCCCGAATGGCAAAGGCGCAATGGTAGAGGTGTTGCCCGCCTTGTCGGAGCAAGTCCCGCTGGCGTTTGCACCGGCAAACGGGGTCTCCTGGGTGAACGTTTGCGATCCAGTTGGAGAGCCCGTCGCCAAACCGGAGTTGACGTTCAGTGGCGAAGCGTTGTCAACACAAGCATATGTGACGTTGACGTCCTGGTTTGTCCAGACGCCCGGAGTGTAGGCATTGGTGTCGGGCGTGGTAGCCGATACCGTCAGGACGGGTGGCGTCTTGTCAATCAAGACAGGCGAGAAGCCAGCGGTGGAGACATTACCCGCCGCATCCGTGCACATGCTGGTTGAAGTTCCACTTGACGTTTCTGTGCTGAACGTCTGCTGTACCGGGACAAAGGATGCTACCCCAGAGTTCACGTTCGCCGGGGAGGCGTTGTCCACGCAACCGTAAGTGACAGTGATGTTCTGGTTTGTCCAAGTACCTGCGTTGTACATGACATTGGGAGCAGTAGTAGCCATCACAGTGAGCACCGGTGGCGTCTTGTCAATCATGATGGGCCCGAATTGCACTGGCACCGCATTGTTGCCGGCAAGATCCTGGCAAGCACCGCTCAACGTCGTACCGGATGTCTCCGCCACAAGCGTTACCGTAGCAATCGAGGTCAGCGAGTTTGGCTGGCTGTAGGTGAGCGTTGACCCTACAGCGGGAATGCCACCGATGATCGGGTTTGTCATTAAAGGTCCCGACAGGGTGTCAGCGCAGGTGAACGTCACCGTCACGTTCTGGCTCGTCCAGGTTCCGGGCGTATAGGTGGAAGCGGCGGTGAGGGTAGGCGGGGTGAGATCAATCTTGACCGGCGGCATGCTCGGAGTCGGCGCCTTAAAGACTGCGTTGTTGTTGGCAAAGTCACTGGCCGATACCGAGCCGCTGACGTTCGTCCCTTCGCTGGAAAGCACAAGCGGGTTGGGAAGGCTGGTCTTGACTCCCGAGAGATTGTCAGCTGTCGTGTAGGTGAAGTTGACCGCCGTGTTGTTCCAGCCGTATACGTTAGCGGCGGGACTGGCGTTGGCGAACGTCAGACTCGGCGTCACGTTGTCCACGATGATGTTGGGCGGCGTGCCACTCGGCGTCACCGCTGGCTGAGAAACAGCGGTGGCGGTGGCCAGCACATCGGCCGCGCTATTGACGTAGTGCCCGATGGCGTTCGCGGTGAAGGTTACGTAGCCGTTTCCGCTCCCCGCAGTGCAGTTAAAGGCGAAGATCCCGGTTCCGTCGGCTGAAACCGTGTTGCTGCCGACTGGGCTCGCGCAATTCACAACCGGTGTCGGACCAGGAGGCATTCCCCCGGAAACCGTATTCACCATTAAAGTTGGAGCAACGCCGGTGGCGGTCGCCGGACCCTGGTTGCTGATAGTGACCGTGACCGTCGCAGCATCCCCGGCTTTCATGTAGCCGGTGCTGCCACCTTGGTTCAAAATCTGCGGATTCACGCCTGCGATCGTGAACTGGTTCACGAAGAGTGTCAGTTGCTGAACGTCCAGCGCGGGAGTGCTGGCGCTGCTGGTGGTGGCCTGGTCCTGCACTTGCACGCTGGCGGTGTAGGTGCCCGGCGCGGCGGTCACAACACTGGTACTGATCTGGCCGGATTGGCTGAGAGTAAGAGGAGTCACCGGCAACACTAACAGCGACGGATTTACGGGGAGCGTGGCTGGCATGGGATTCGTCGGATCCGGGGGCACACTCCAAGCCGTGGCGCCAAAGCCGCCCAAGGACGACAGCATCGTGTTGGTGTAATTCTGCCCAACCACGGCCGTCGGCAAGGCCGAGGTGGTAATGGTCAGCGAAGAGGCGCCGTTGGCCTGCCCTTTGGCAACTGTCTTAAAGGGATTTACCGTCTGGCTCACCGGTGGCGCGACGACGCGCAGGGTCACCCGGTTGCCTTCTCCCGGGGACAAGGACAGAGTTGAGTTGGTCGGGTCGGCGGCCGAACCAATTCCCACAGTCCCGGTGGCAAACGCTGGATCGGTGATGTTGGCCACGATGATGCTCTCCTGCTGCACGTTCAGATCGCAGGTAGGGTTGCCTGCGGCGCTCTCACGATTTGCAGTCGGGCTCTCATATACCTTGTGCTGCACCAACTGGCACTGCGAGCAGCCGGGAGATTGCGTGCAGCTGTTGGGATTCGAACAACTCGCCGGGCAGCAGGTCACACCCGCGGATTTAGCAAACTCCTTGGTGCTGTAGCTCGCGCTGGTGTTCCCTTTGTTATTGACCCTCCAGCTATAGTCCGTGACTGGGTTGGAGCCATCCGAAAGACTGGTGATCTTGGGCGTGAAGATATCCGGACTCACGATCTTGGGAGTGAAAATCTTCGGGGTGAAGATTGTTGGCGTGGAGATGGCATTGACCACCTTCGGGTTCACCACTTGGACGGAACTGATCTTGGGCGTGAAGATTTTTGGCGTGAATATAGTCGGCGTCGCGATGGCGGGCGAGCTATTTGCGATCGTGCCGATCTTGGGCGTGAAAATCGCCGGAACGCCAATTTTCGGCGTGAAAATACCCGTACTGGCATCCGGCGGGCCATCCACCGTGGGGTCGTAGCTCTCACCCACCGCGATGGGCAAAGTCCCGTAGGGCGTCGCAACATCCGGATTGCTGTTGTCGGCAGTCAGGAAGTCGGGGTCCGCCACAAGGGGATTGGTGGGGTCGCCGTTGATGACGGCCAGAGCCTGCAGGCCGGTGAATGTCGGATTACCCGTCGACGGTATGCTTTGGATTTGTGCGACGAGCACATTGAGACTGGCGCTTGCATTAGTTGAGTTGAGCGTGATGGCTTGGGTCAACGTGGTCTTAGGGTTGATTGCGACGTCGAGATAACAGTTTGGAGTGGCGGAAAAGCTTGCCGTTCCCCCTGAGATAGTGCAGCTGCCGATGGGGTTCGGGCTGGTGGAGGCGACGCCCAGAATGATCCGATAGTACGAAGGAGAACCCAGCGGAGTCGTGCTCAGCGGGCTAGCCGTGTTCTTCACCAGGAGGGCGAACGAGCGCTGCGGCACCGATGTGCTCAGCGACTTCGCGTTTTCCTTGAACCGCACGACCAATCCGTTGGTAACGCGCGAGGTATAAATATTCTGGTTGCGGTCCCCGCTGTAGGCGGAAGGCTGGCCGTTGTCGTCCAGGACCGTCGCGCAGACAGGCTGCATTGGGGCGCAAGTCGGACAGGCGGTTCCTGTGCCAAAGTACGTGCTGGGTTGCTTGGTTCCTGAGTTAGGCGGATCGTAGCGGGTCCAGTCCTCAGTATTGTTGACGACTGGCGGGGGTACGACGTCGCGATTGTCCGTCCAGGTAATGTGAAAATCAGGAGCGTTCGTGGCTCCCGTTGCGTCCTTCCCCTGGGTATTGAAGACCCACGAATTGCCGCTCGGCAGAATGTTGTGCGCTGCAATGTCAATGTAGTCGCCGATAAACGGGGTCGTGCCTTGAACGAATAGGGGTAGGTTTGGCGGGTTGAAGAAGCCTTGCTCAATCTGACTACTGTCGGGGTTAACCCAATAGGGATACTGAGAAATCTGGAAACCGGAGAACATCGATGGACCGTTGGATGGGTCGATCATGCCTCCGAACACGTCTAAGGTGTGCCGAATGCCCGAAGTCGGGTCCAAGAGGTTGGGCGTGAATATGGTGGCGGGAGCCGCGATCGTGCTGCCCTGTATTGGCTGGTCTTGGCGTGCCAGCTGCGAAAGGCCCACGCATGGTGCGTTGGGGCACGCCAGCACGCTCTCCAGATTGTCGCGGCGCGAGTCATACCAGGCCAGCATGAGCTTGCCATAGGCGAAGCTCAGCGACGGCATCAACTGGTGGCCGTAGGCGGTGCTCGTGGGCGCGCTGCTATCGGCGACGTAGGGCGTTGTCCAGGTGCTGGAACCCTTGGGCAATGTGGTGAGCATGATGCGGGAACCATAGGTACCGGCGGTGGGGCCGTTCACGCGTTGCGAAAACGCCACCCACACTCGGCCGTTGGCGTCCACGGCTATGCTTGGGACATCGAGCCAGCGGAAGGCACCAGCTTGCTGCTGGTCAAAAACGCTCCTCGGAGGATACTGGTTGGTGGCCGTGTGAGCGACGAATGTGTACACCTGCGGTCCGTTGATGAAGGAACTACCGCCGTTGGTGGAATACGCGTACTGAATGGCATCGGACTGGCTCCCGTTTGCCGACGCGATCTGCCTCCAGGCGACATAGACCGTGCCGGTGACCGGATCAATGGCCGCAACTGTTCCCTGCGCCAATTTTTGGCTCTGGCTGAGAATCTGGGGCTGGCTCCAAGTGGCGCCGCAGTTGGTCGAGACAACCGTTTTGATCTGCGAAGCAGGATTGTTTTGCGAGCCATTGAATTTCGTAAAAAAAAGGTAAACATAACCGCTGCTGAAGGTTTGGCCGTTTATTTTGCAAGTGGCTGTGCGGCCCGCGCGCGGGATGTCCACTGCGATCCACGGTTTGTCGAGGAATTGTCCGGCATTGCCATTGTCGACCAGAGCGGCGTTGATGTAAGCGAACCGGTTGCCATGGGTCGTGCCGTTGCTGTTCTTCATCAGAATCGCCGCATCGCCGTTCCCACTGTTGTTCTGATCCTGGAATGTGGCCACGAAAACTCCACTCGCAGATCCGGTGGCACGGTTAAACACCAAGCCGCTATAGTAAAAAAGGCCGTGCGTCCCAGCCCGCACGGTTGGGTCGGTAGCTACGGTGAACTGATGCAGAGGCGAAGCTGTCCCTACAGACGACGTATCCTGCGGGTATCCTGGCAACAACGTGCTTTTCCAGGTTTCACCGCCGTCCAGGGAGGTGTATACGCCGAGCCAGGCATCTCCCAGTATGTTGGGCGCCTGCGGGTTTGGAATGTCGACGGTGCGGTAGTCGTTGGCCCCGGCAAGCAAGTGCTCGGGGTTGCGGCTGGAAACCGCCATGGAAGGCTCATTCTGGCGCTGCAGGTAGGGGTCACCCGCCGGCCATATCGTGCCCGAGACCATGTTTATGTTTTGCCCTGCAAACGGGGCGGGAACCTGGCCGACGGTGGTGGCGACGCATGACAAGGCTAATCCAACCACAATGATCGCGCTACGGAAACTCTGCATGACGATTCCCCCGAACCTGCCTGACTTTGGACTGCTCAACTCTTACTTGCTCAGCTAGCCAGGAACATAGGGACAGACTTGTCCTTCTGTACGACAGCAGCTACACAAGAGGCCAAACTGCTCGCTTCGAATGAATCCGTGGGAGGCCATGGCACGGTGCCAGCGACTCCGACTTTTTTGTTCTAGAAATTTTGAGGCGAGACTTAAAGGAATTGGCCTGCTTGCCGCCTCCAGGAGCGAACCAGCAACACCGAAGCAGGGGAAGATTATTACGACACTGTAACTATTGTCAACTACATTCCTTGGAAGGATGCGGGCCGAAGCGCCCGCGAGGCACGCCTTTTGCACTTTAACGGCAAACTGTTTCGCAATGGGCATCCTGACCTAAGGGCTATGGCAAGTCGTCCTCGTCGGGCCATTCTTTTCCACCGCACAATTTCACCGCCTGCTCCAATGCCCGTGCCGCCTTTTTTGCCGCCCCCGAATCTGTGAAAAAGAAACTGAGGTCGTTTCTAGCAATTTTCGCCTCTCGTTCGTCCGCTTCTTTGTTTCCGGTCGTCTGCGGCGACGTTTTGCGGCGGGTTACAACTAATTTCTTGCCCGGCTCCACCCGGCTCACGACCTTGAGAACGGCACCACCCGTGGGCTTGCACTGGGCAAACGTCTGAGCCTCAACTGAAGCGGGCGTGGTCAGTTCGGCCAGGTTCGCATAGAGGGTGAACTCCAGATCTTGCAGGCCGTCCTCGGAATTGGACCGCTTTCGTGTCTTGAAGATCATCTTGCAGCCGCTAATCTCCGCAATTTCAGTGCTCTCCTCGACCTGCACAACTTGCCCTTGCAATTTGCATTGGTTCCTCACAACTGCCTTACCGTTCACGTTCCGTCTTAATTGCTCCGCAACCTCCGCCATGCGCTGCTTACTACCGGGCAATCCGGTCTTCTGGCAGCCAATGTCGGAGTGTTGCCGGGGGGCTATCACCGGCACCGGGGTTTGCGAAACCGCGAAAGGACACCCGGCCATCACAGCCGCAAGCAGTCCGTTTTTAAATGCATGATGTCGGGTTTTTCTCATCAGAAGGCGGCGTCCGCGATTCAATATCCGGCGCTCACGCGCGAAGTCTAACAGATCTAGGCCGTGAGGAATGCAACAGACCCTTGCTGCTAATCTTGAGACCCGTCTCGGCGGGCACACCCGCGCCTGCCGCATAAAGCAAATTCAACGTGCCCGACGCTGCCGCCGTGTGATTCCCGGCAGGCTCGGCCTGCAAACGGAATGTCAGATTCACTGGAACGCTCGCGTTGGAGACCGAAGCGATGAAATCCCGCGGATTTGAGTTGAATCCCTTGAGGGCGGTCGCCGTTCCGGTTGCCGGAGACACCAGCGTTCCGCGGGCGTGATGTTGCCAATGCCCACCTTCGCCGTAACCCCTGTTCCCGTTTGGAACAGAACCGAGTTCCCAGTAGGAACGCATCTGGGTCAGAATCTCTTTGAGCGGATGGCGGTATTTCATAAAAATTTCATCTCCGTCTGAGAATGTGGGCTACTTAATAAATCCTGGCCAATCAAAACAACCGTGTGTTGAAGCCGACCGACCCGCACCACAACCGATCCGGGTTGCCGCTCCTCTCGTTCCTGTAAAGCATGGAGGACCGTGGCAATTTCGGGGGTGGTCTTATCGTGACCGGGCGCAGGGATAGCCTGTCGGATCACTCTGCTAATTTCGCGGTCCTCGATGTAACCGGCAAACTCCTCCACCTGGTGAGCCTTCGGCAACTTACAAAACTGCAGTGCGCGGTTGATTGTCAGAGTCCCGTTTTGCAACGCTTCAACTACTCTCGGGTGGGCATTCTCGAGGATCATCTTGACGTTGCTGACATTGCGGTCGCTAACCCCAGCGGTGCGGGCAATCTCCCGCCGCACGTTAATATGCTGAGCCTCGGGCAATTTTGCCCACCCTTGTACTTGCCCCCATCGCGCATGTGGTTGAACGCCTTCTGTTGGAGAGTGGACTCCAGCGTTAGCGCCAAACAGATGCGGATAAACGGATTCCATCCGTGCCGGGGTAGATGGTGTGCGACTATGAACGTTAAGGACTCGTCGTCGCTGAGTGGATATTCAAGGCAATCAATCTCGTCCTTACCCTCGAACACCGCTAACCGCCAGCGCCCAATTCCACAAAGAATAGTCCCCTCCACTGTGATAAGAATCGGCTCCGGGAAATACTGGTTCTTCGAGCGAGCTGCTGTGCTGAGTTCATCGATCACACCGATGGCGCCCAGTTCCTGCAAAGCTGGATGCAGCCGCAGTTGTTCGAGCCGACGAACGACGGGACGCCACTCTCGCGGGACCATTGTGGTCGGATGGAAAGGCGGCGCCGGAACTGCAAAGATACCTGTAATGTTTGAGGTGGCAATCGGCGAGAAACCGGGGCCAGCGCTCATCGCGAGCACCGATTTCGCGCCGCTTCGAGCCTTGCGACCAAATCACGAATTTCGTGGTCTGTCTTGCCTGCGATCCGCGCCCCATTGATTGCGGCAACTTCACTAGCAGGCCACCCCACAGAGCGTGCTCCTAAGCTTACGGGATGCGTCCAAAGCCCCTGGGAGATGCGCAGGTATATCGTAGATCGTGAGTAGCCCGTTTCCGCCTTGACTCCCGGTAAACGCAGGATCGTTTGCCTTCTGCGATCCATATCCATTGGAGCCGCAGAGTGCTCTTGTAGTCCGTGTAGCGACACGTCGCCACCACCCCGGATATTGTCTGCTGAAGGATTCGTAGGTTCGGGCAGGCTTGAACCTGTGCGACTGCCTTCTCCGGGTGAGGTCGCGAAATATTCGTGTTGCGCAATTGTGCGAATCGACCTTGTCATACCTCGTTCTTAGACGAGGCTATACTTCTTGGGAAGGCTTGGGCTGTCCGCAAAATCAGGTGCGGACATTCCACGACTAGGCGCTTCGCGACATACGCGGAAAAACCGTAAGACGACATTTTTTGTCCGGAATCAATTCCGGACAGCCGGACGGACTAGTTTGCTGGCGCAGCGAGAGAGCAACCTCCGCATTCCACGACAATGATCGGGATCGGCAAAACGCACGAGCTGAGTCCAAGTTTTAACCGGTCCCTGCTTTGAATTCGAGTTGTAGCTATTGAATAGCTTCAAATCCTTTGAAAACTTGTCCTCCAAGTACCTAGTAGGCCGCAGGTAGCCCTTCCCATCCAATTTGGTTGCGATCTGCAGCAGTTGCTCGTGGGAAACCTTTATGCCACGCCGAAGAGTGGCTTCTTGCCATAGTCGTCCCGCAAAAACCACAAAATCTGGTGATAACTTGGGAGCTCGTCCCGGCTTCCTGGCTTCAGACCTAGTAATAGACGGAGGTATTTCCTTCGGGACGGTCGAGGTCCTGACCTGCCTTGCTAAACGGTATCCGCACGCTGCGGCATCGGCTTCGAGCTTGCCCGACCAGCGGTTAGAAAGTTGACCTATGCGAAGGCTGAAGCTCTTCAGCGCTGGCTGGTTCATGGGTTCGCCTCTTTGCCGCGCGAAATTGGCAACGAAATGCTCAACGCCCGATTGTTGGGCAGCAAACATCTGCCGGATTGGCCCATCACGAACCCATTGAATGAACGCCGGAGACACCGAGCGGTTCTGCTCTATCCATGTATCGCAGTAGGCCGCGTATAGCCGTTCAGCAAGTTCATTGATCAACGTCTCTAGGAAGGCGAGGTAACGCGACAAATACTCTCCACTTCGAGTCGTCTCATGCTCGATCTTGCTCTTAGCTTCGCGAATCCGCGAGCCCATCTCCTCCGTGAGATCGCCAATCCTGGGTGACAAGAGGCGCCAGTCTACCTCATTGAACCGTGGCGCTTGGTCAGTTTGTCGGCGATCATCCGGAGTGATAGCGGAATCAGGTGTGTCCGAGGTATTCATTTCGTTGGCTTTCTCACCACCATCGCGCGAGTAAGCTACTCGATCATCGTCGGCCCCAAGTCGCAAACGAGTGGATAGCCCGTAATCTTACTAGAGCCGAGGAGAAAGTAGCCTACTCAAGCGGAGACACCGCGAGAATTTGCTGGTTGTTTTGTGGGTCCAATCGAAGGCGAAAATGGTAAAGTTATTGTTTCTATGAGGTAGAACTAGAAACTGGCGGAGAGGGGGGGCGTCCACAATTTGCGATGCAAGTACACGCGCAACTTGGCAAAAGTGGCATCCAGATAATGGACCGGATCGGCCCCCTAATACTTACAGGAGTCGGCCCGCACTGTCCACTCCGCGTGCCAATTTCGCCGCGTGCGCAGCCCCGAAGTGGCTCATTCTTGAGGGTACATTTGCGGGTATCTCGGAGGTTGGTCTCCGGATCATATTGATTAGTAAGCTCTTTCCGCAGTGTTAGGAATCCCTCCTCCGGCCGACTCGTCAGCTTCCGCCTCTCCGCTATAATGCTTTTCGCAACGATGGACGATGTTTGCCGTCATCCGGCCAAAAGTTATCTAACTCACCAGGAGAATTCTTATGTCTGAAACCGCCCTTACTGGCGCCGAATTTAAGCAACAGAT
>JAYTFO010000039.1:0-4987 GCA_043734305.1 Acidobacteriota bacterium
CACTCTTCCGCACTCGATAGCAGATTGCGGCGACCTGTTCCGAACCCCGGAGCTGACGGAGGTGCTCCAGGTGAAACACCTGAGTCGACGGTTTATAGGGCCGCGACGCGCCGGCCGGCAAGCGGGTATCTCCAGCACTCATGACAGCAGAGTGCCTGATCGGCTTGGCGTCTGACTAGAACCCAGTGTGGTTCGGGGATGAGAGCGAAGAGGCCGAAGTTAGGAGGCCTTGGAGTGCTTCATCAACTGAAGGCGGTTGCGGTCTTCTTCACGCCTGGCGTTCAACGACACGACGTTCCGTCCCAGGGCCGCAAGCTGGCCCAGTTCCTTCTGGATATTCTGGAGCCGCTCATGCCGCTGTCCGTGGGCGATTTGTTCCACAGTTCGACTGCCCTTCTGGCGCCGATACTGCTCATTTTGTTCGTGAATTTCGGCGATTTCCGCCCGTAGACTCACGATTTTGTCCTGGAGAACTCCGAGATGATTCATATGGCTAGGATATACCAACTTGCTGAAAAACGGTCATGAAGATGATCAGAACCATCAACATTCAAGACTTGGCTGCGACGTGACTGGCGGTCGAGGCCGGTTTGGCCTTGGCCGCACGCAGCTGTTCACTGCTAAAACACGACCCGCAAGTGCTGCAACGCCATCCGGTCATGGGAGTGCGGGCAGCGTTGGCGACGTTGATTCGGGAAGGGTTAAACGATAACCCGAGTTCCCCGCCACAATCGAGACACAGACGCTTGGCCACAGGCCCTCATTTCCAGGATTGACACTCAAAAAGTCCCTGCCCCGGGCGCAATGGCCGAGGGCAGGGCGCTAGAATCAGCTTACAGGAGCTGAACGCTTTCGGCTTGCAAACCTTTCGGTCCCTTGACGACTTCAAACTGGACGGCCGCGCCTTCTTGAAGGCTCTTGAAGCCGGAGGACTGAATCGCGGAGAAATGGACGAAAACGTCCTCTCCACTGGTGCGGCTCAAAAAGCCATAGCCCTTCGCGTCGTTAAACCACTTCACTGTTCCTTGTTCCATTGGGTAATACCTTGTTTCTTTCGAATTTCCTGCTGAGAAGATTGCTGGCTACTGTGAGGTGGCGACGCAGAAAACAAAAGCGGGTCCAGCCCAAAATGGGGCAATGCAAACTTAGCCTGATAGAGATGAGATGCGGGTGGGAGGAGTGGGATTCAATTATTTGTGGGATTTAATCCGTTTTTTCCAGTATCCAGGCCTGCGCTTGCTGTGGGCGACGGCGACGAGACTGATTGCAGCGGGTTGTTCCAAGTAGATGACGGAGAAAGGAAAGCGTTGAAGTACGACGCGGCGAGTGCCGTACAAGTATTCAGGCCAGCGTTTTGGCGCCTGAACAATGCGACGAACCACATTGGATACTGCAATGCGGAACTCGATCGCCACCCGAGGGCTCTCGTTCCAATACCACCGGATCGAGCCTCTGAATTCCTCTCTCGCTTCGGGATGAAACCGAAACGGCTTACTCTTCATCCGGAAACTCCGCGGCCAATTCCCGGAGCACCTGTTCGCCAGGAATCATCTTCGCTTTCCCGGACTTGATATCCTCGATGCGGCGCTTGATCTCTCCCGCCCACGCTTCTTCCACGCCTTCTTCAGCGGGTCCTTCATCCAGGCTCTTGATTAAGCGGTCGATGATCAGACCACGCTCGCGAGTGGAAAGCGCGAGTGCTTGCTCCAGCAACTTAGACAAGTCCGGCGTCATCTGGGCCATGATTACCTCGCTGGGTTCATCTTATCGCAGGCGGGAAGTCGCCATCGGTTTTTCGCAAGGCCCTATTTCCTGCAATGTTGACGCGTGTTTAGTCTATATGATATCATGATATCTCATAATTAAAGAGGCTCTCATGGCCCAATTCGTAGTCCGCAACATCGAAAATGGGGTTAAGGCACGCCTTCAGCGCCGTGCCCGGCGAAATGGGCGCAGCATGGAAGAGGAAGTGCGGGACATCCTGCGCAGCGCTGTGAACGAAGAAAAAGAAGCTCCTGCCGGTGGGCTGGGGACGGAACTCTCGGCTCTGTTTTCCAAGACCGGCATTGACTTCGATATTCCTGAGCTGCGTGGACATGAAATCAAGGCGCCGTCGTTCGAGTCATGATCATTCTCGACACCAATGTGCTTTCGGCGCTGATGCGGCAGGCGCCCGACACGAAAGTCGTCGCCTGGCTTGACCGGCAGCCTCGGACCTCCATTTGGACAACTTCCGTCACGGTTCTTGAAGTGCAATTTGGGCTCCAGACCATGCCCGGAGGCAAGCGGAGATCGGCACTGGTCCAGGAGTTCGAAACCCTGCTGGAGGCGATCGGCCATCGGGTCGCTTCGTTCGACCTCGAGGCAGCCGGGCAAGCGGGCGATCTCATGGCGGCTCGGCACAAGAAAGGGCGGCCGGGCGATCTGCGCGATACCATGATCGCAGGCATTGTCCTCGCCCGGCACGCCACGCTGGCTACAAGAAATAGCGCGAATTTTGCGGATGCTTCGATTTCGCTGATCGATCCCTGGAGCACGTAATACTGGGAAAGCCCTCGGCCGTCCATCTCGTTCGAGTCACAACGCAAGCTTCCCCGCGACAAGATCGGATAGTATCTTCCGATGCTTAATCTTCTCTGTGGTCCAGGTGCCTCGATGAAAAAGTATTCCGTGGTGTGGTCGGTGTTTGCGGTCCTGCTTTTTGGTCTATGCACAACGGCCTGCTCCAGCTCTCGAAGTGGCAGTGTCGTCACAGCTGCGGCTGCGGCGTCGCCGGAGACAGTTAACTCGCTGCGTGAAATCGTGGCCGCGGGACGTTTAGGACAATCCCACGCAGAATGGTCGAGAATATTCTTCAATTTTACCACGGTGAGGGACTTACCTATCCGCCGCAGCCTGCGCCCACTTCGACAAGGGTGAAAGGAACGCGTAGGTGTTCGGGGGAGCGTCGATCGCGCCGCTGAGCGAGGTTTTGAAGGGCACCATGCGCCCGTAGAAGGCTCGCGTGCTGTCCTTGTCCTGTTTGAGGGTCCCGCTGCCGATGGCGAGGCCGGCGAAGACGCCACGGGAACGGGAATAGCTCAGTACCTGGGCGCGCAACTTCCAGTCGGTGTAAGCCGCAGCCTGACGTCCTACCGGACCGGCCGCCGCGCTGGCGTCCGCGCCAAGTTTAAATTTGCTGGAGAGCAGATTCTGCATCCCGTCTTTATTCATGATCAGCAGGATCACGTCCACGGCTTGGCCGCCGAACTGCAGGCCGAAGCTGCCTCCGCTCATGGTAAAGAAGGCGGGCGCACTCCATCCTTTGGGCGTGCGGCAAGTCGCGACGCCGCGCCCATAGCGCAATCCAACGGCAAAGCCGCCATTCAGCATGGAGGGCACCACGGCGACGCATTCGGCCGCGGATAGCACTTCTTCGGGAATACGATTGTCTGGAGCAGACTGAAGTTGCTGCAAAATTGTTCCCGCTGCCTCTACACGGCCCTGAACTTTGCTTTCATTCTGGGCATTTGCGAATGCTGCTGCCGCCAGCGCCACCAGAACCGCCAGCCGAGGTGTTCTCATTTTTTTGGCCTCTCTGCGAAACAAGTCTTTTTTGATCTTAGAAGGTTCCGCGCAAGGGAGATGAGTGGATAAGACAAGCCCTGTTGACTGTTAGGGAACATCTGAACAAGCGGATGCCTGTTCCAAGCAGCGATGCGACCAGGCGGGCTTTTCGCGGGCGAGGGCGCCACACTCGATCACGGGGGGGGTGCGCTCGCGATCATTTAGAATCGGGGCGATGATCTTTCGCAGTGATAACCGCAATCCTGACCAGCTTCGTCCCGTCGTCATTACACCGGACTTCATCTCGACCGCTGAAGGTTCGGCGCTGATCGAAATTGGGAACACACGGGTGATCTGCACGGCTTCGGTGGAAGAAACCGTGCCGTCGTTCCTGCGCAACTCCGGCAAGGGATGGATTTCCAGCGAGTATGGAATGTTGCCACGAGCCACGCTTACTCGCACCGCACGGGAGTCGGCAAAAGGACGACCCAGTGGACGCACGCAGGAAATCCAGCGCCTGATCGGACGTTCTCTGCGCGCGGTGGCCGATCTGAAACGCCTCGGCGAGCGCACGATCTGGATCGATTGCGACGTCATTCAGGCGGACGGCGGCACACGCACCGCTTCGATCACGGGTGCATTTGTCGCGCTGGGCCTGGCTTTGCAGCGACTCGTCGAGGCGGGCACTTTGACGTCGGCTCCGGTTCGAGATTTTGTTGCCGCCATCAGCGTGGGCATCGTGGATGGTGAGGTGTTGCTCGATCTTAACTACGAAGAGGACTCGCGGGCCGACGTGGACATGAACGTCGTCATGACAGCGGGCAACAAGATTGTGGAGTTGCAGGCGACCGCTGAGCATCAAGTGTTCGACGACGCGCAATTGGCGAAAATGATGGCGCTGGCGCGGAAAGGGATCCAGTCGCTGATCGCGAAACAGCAGGCTTTGCTCGGGACGCTGGCGTTGCGGCAGTAGGGTTGCAGTCCCCGCGTTTCAGCGGCGAAGAAACTCAGCATCCCCCGAGGGCGCTATGCTTTGCTTCGCGGTATACTCGGTGCGTTTGAGCTGTAGCCGAGCTTTTCTAGCTGAAGTTCTTCCATAGAAAGAGGTTCAATCATGGCTTCCCCAGCAATTGATTTTGTCCGCAATAATCAGCAGCGTTTCCTGAATGAATTGAAAGACCTGCTTCGCATCCCCAGCATCAGCACGCTCGATGAACATAAAGGCGATGTCCAGAAGGCGGCGGAGTTTGTCGCCAATGAACTGCGCCGCATCGGCATGCAGAATGTGGAATTGATTCATACTAAGGGACATCCCCTGCTCTACGCCGACTGGCTGCATGCGCCCGGCAAGCCGACGGTGCTGATGTACGCGCACTATGACGTGCAACCGCCCGATCCGGTGGACGAGTGGCATACGCCTCCGTTCGAGCCGACCGAGCGC
>JAYTFO010000040.1:0-6521 GCA_043734305.1 Acidobacteriota bacterium
GGTGGCGGTGGCGTGCAGGCTCAAGCCAGCGCCTTCCTCGTCGGAACTCCAATCGCCTCAATCACGCTGGACAGCGGCGGCTCCGGTTACAAGTCCGCACCAACCGTCTATTTTGATATTTACGGGATTGCTGGTGGTGCCTCAGTTACCGCCGTGCTGGCTGGTCGGGGCGTCGATCACATCGAAATACTGTCGCCAGTTGGCGCTATCAATCCGATGACGCTGGTTATCAGTGGTGGTGGCGGCTCTGGTGCCACGGCTGATGCTGTTTTTGAAACGGCGCGCATCGACGAAACAAACACCACCCCGATGACATCTGGCGTGGCGACGTGGCAGTGGGTCAACCCGCCGTCAGGTGTGCCAGTGGTATTTGGCATTGTAAATGATTCCTCTCCCAGCGGACCAATCCACGGCAGAAGTTATTATTCCGTTCCCGCCGGCCATCTGAACTTTCCAGCCATCGCCAACCCGCCTGATTACTCCGAGGGCGGGTGGCTTTCTCCGTTTGCCAATCCCGCAGAAGGCAATGCTGATCCAAGCAACCTGAATCAGACCGTGCTAGGGCAGGCGTGGGGCGACAGCGGATGGAGCAGCGGCGCAGACATCATCATCGCCGGAAACTTCTTTGGCATTGTGGGATGGTACTCCGGCATCCCGCAGGCCGTCATCGACGAGAAGCTGGTCTATCGCTGGCAACGACGTGGCATAATCGGCTCAGGCAACACCTACATCGAACAGGAATACCCTGTGCGAGTGAACGCCATTATCAAAACGTATTCGTGGGGTCGAGGATCAGTGTTCACACCTGGAACATATCCATATTTCCGCCCCAGTGTTTTAATAAACACCCGCCGGGTGGACATAACGGAAATGGCCTCCTACATCGTCGAACCACCAGCGCCACAAGTCGGCTACGAGGACGGCGGTTACTGCACCTGCACGTTCGAGTATGTGTGCGATCAAGGAATGGCAGTTGCGCCGGGTTTAGCTTCGTATCCGTAAAATTACCCGCACTCCGGTAGCCCGGCGCGGGTGCCTCCAGATGCTCAAGTCTTTCAGGCGTGGACATCGGGCGGCGAAAGTGGGGTAATTTTGTGTGTCGGCAGAGTCCATTGACTGGCAGCGTCTATTGCCTCGCGGATACTTCGATGGTTTACACTGAAGTAGCTCGACCCGCCGCCAACCCCACGCGCTTCGTTCACCAGTTGACCACGTACATGGCTGGCCGAGAAGGTTTCTCCGTCTTTGATGAGTCCAAACGCCCGTCCTTTTTCGGCGTCAATTTCCTGTTTCCCCGGCGGCACAACAAGGCCAGTGGAGCGAACAGGCTCCTTAGCCTTCAGTTTTCGGGCGGTTTTTTTTGTCTTCATGGTGTGGGGTTTTCGGATGATTTCTGAGATTCAATCGGAGCCTGTCGCTCACCGGCAGCGTTATACCCCTCGCGCGTCGTGCCGTCCGCGTCTTCTCTCACCGGCTCCGCGCCCCCGCCGCCCTTTCGGAATGAGCCTTTCGCGAGTCGGTCGTAAAGCACCACGTTCACCGTGGCGGCGAGATTCATGCAGAACGCCGTTGGGATATACACCTTGTCTCGGCACCACGAGAGCACGTCAACGCGCAGTGTCCGATCCTCCCCACCGAACACGTAGAACGCGCGCTCTGGATGCACGTAGGTCGTCAGTGGGCGCGCACCCTCAACCAAATCCACCGCCACCGCGACGCAGCCTTTCGGCATCGCCATCCGCAGGCTTTCCACTTCGAGCAGCGGGATATGTTTCCACGTCTTTTGCGTGTCGGTCGGCGCGTGTCGGTATCGCTTCCCGGCGACCACGATCATGTCGGCTTCGTAGCAGCCGCAGGCGCGCAGCACCGCTCCGATATTTTTCTCGTCCTTCGGTTCGTGCAGTCCCACGCACGCGAAGCCCCGGACTCCGCCCACTCCCACCAGACCGCTGCTGTTTCCCGATCCTACGCGGCGCTCCAAATCCAACGGGGTATAACCACGCGCTGCACCTAACAGGCTCGGCTCGCGCTGTTCGCGCTTCGCCTCGCCTGGTTGCAGGATGTTGTCAGTGCCGTTCACGGTTTCAGTGGCTCGACCGCCGAGCCTGTAGGTGAGCTTGGATCGTTCAGCCTCATAGGAACGTCTCCTGTAATTCGGGCGTTTTCCTTTCGGCCATGCAGATTGTGTCGTTGTGGGCGCTGCCGTGGCACACGAGCAGCACTTCTTCGATGTTCCAGCCTTTGCCCATTCCGACGGTGTTCCAGCCGAAGTGCAGCACCACGCCGCCGACTGGCACGAGGCGATTGATTTGGCGCTTGAGCCGTTTGCGCGTCATGCCGAGCAGCGCATCCGTCTGCTTCATGGGCAGGCCGATTGAGTCGTAACACTCCTTCACCTGGCGCGGCGAGTAGGGCGGGTCACAGATTACCAGGTCGGACACGATGCCTTTGTCCGCGAGCAGCATCAGGAAGTCCTCGGCGTCCATGTGGTATTCTGCCGACGTGTTAGGATTCAGGTCGTTGGTGTAGGTCGTCCACCGCTTGTTCCGAGCAAAGCAATCCACGGAGAGCTTGGATTTCATCAGATACTTTTTCACGAAGCCAGCGATGGATGGCACGTCGAAGGTGTCAGAGTTCGGCATATCCCACACGCGAGACAATGAGGCTGAACAAGGCGATGGAGCAGACACGCCGGTTACGTCCAGCTTGCAATCGAGAGTCGTTGGCGGCGTGCTGCTCATCTTATTCGTTCTGCCCCGCGATCACACGCATGATTTGCCGAGCGAGGTATTCGGCATACACGGGAGGGATTGCCTCCGACAGTTTCCGCAGGTCAGTCACCCACGGCATTCCCATTGCGGCCTTTTGAGTTTCGAGCGGGATGTTCCACCGCCCGATTTCGATTGTGCCACGGCACGGGATTCGAGCGTGGCCGCGTTCACGCGACCGCCCGCCCGGAAAGCGATTCGGCGTCCAGATGCCGTGATTACATTCCGGCTGCATCAGCGCCACGTTGCTTTCAAAGAGACGATGGCGGCGGATGTCGAGTCCGAACATTGAGCCGCAGAGAGTCACCGGATTTACGAGCGGTGCGCCGACGACGTTCTCCATTATCCAGTAGCCGCCCCATGCCGTGAGTTTTTCGCGGGTCGCCACGATGAGGTCTTTGTATTTCTCCGCGAGCTTTGGCCGGCAGTTCTTGTATTTCGTGAAGCACTGACACGGTGGCGATGCCCACACGAAGTCATAGCCGGACAGGTCAGCATCGAGCGCGTTGCCTTGCACGAAGCGGTGCGGGTATTCCGGTTGCGCTTCGATGTCCACTCCTGTCACGTCGAAGCCAGCCCGTGAGATTCCCATGCCAGCCCCACCAGAGCAGCAGTATAGGTCGAGAGCTCGCGGCGCGTGGGCAGAACAAATCGCTGCACCCGCAATGACTACCGCGTTGGAGTCTTGCGTGAAAGCGGGCATCGTTGGCGCGGTAGTCATGGGGTGAGCTCTGCGTTCGGGGACTTCGCCCATCGTGATTTCCGCGCCTCAGCCATCCGAGAGGCGCGGCGCTTCCGTTCGGCGGCGGAGTAGTTCTTGCGCCCGCCCTTTTGCATCGAGGCGAGCAGCGCGGCGGGGTTTATCGCCCCGCCGCAGTGAGGGCATTTGACTTTCACGCGACCGCCTCCAGCCACCAGACGCCGAGCGTCACTTTGTTTCCGACAGCGAAGGAGCACCGCTTGGCGGTCTTGATGATTTCGACGACCGCGAAGCCGCCGTTGATTTCACGCACCACGGCCTGCACTCCGCGCCCGAAGTTCTCCGCCCACACCTTCACGGTGCTGCCGACTTCGACTTTCGTTCCGTTCCACCCGTTGCTGTTTTCGTTTTGCATGGTGCTAATCTGTTAGATACGCGCTTATCTGTCAACACCTATTTTCGACCAGTCCCCGAACCCGTTGCTGATGCGAAAGCGGCGGGCGACGGCTGCTCGCAATTCAGGCGCTCTTTGTCCGCCGCTTCGCATAGCGCGGCGTTAGGACGCTTAGCCACGCGCCCGATTGGGCCGCACGCCGGGAAGCGGTCCACCTTCACGGGCACAACCTTCTCGGCATCTTTGATTCGCACCGTGACGCCGTCGATTTCCGCCGTGTAATCGCGCACCGTGTCCTTTTCCGACTCGTAGCGAGGCAGCGAGCGTTTCCAAACGGCATCGGGCCACAGGGCTGCCACATCCCGCGGCGTGACCGACTTTTTGTCATACACGTAGCCCGTCAGTTCGATCTGCGGCACGAACAGCACGCCCTCGATTTTCACGGGCGGTAGACAATCCACGTCCATGCTCCAACTCAGGCGCGCGAGAATCATTTGGTGTTTCCGAATGAAGGCGCGCAGCAGTGCGATGCGCTCTTCCGTTTCGCGGATTGCCCGCAGTTCATAAGCGAGTTGGTAGATGCCCCCACCGCTTCCGTCATGCCACGCACCGAGTCCGGCCATCGTATCGAGGTCGAACCCGGCAAGGTCTGGATTATTCGTTGTTGTATCTGGTACCATAAAATCGCGTCCTAACCATTCGTCGCAGCGAACGCATCCGATGCGTCGCTGGACTTTTCGTTCGGCGAATGCATCTCGAAGCGAACGCGACGCTTGAGTGCCGCAATCGCGGCCTCGTGGAGTTGGTGCCACGCTTCGCAGTAGTCGCCATCACCGTGCGCCGACGACCATTCCGGCCACTCCGGCCCGTCGATGTCTGGTTCCTTGTCGCAGTCGATGTCCAGTGAGGTAGCGACCCATCCGTCCGGCTCTTCCTCCCACGCCGTTGCGCGAACCGTGATCTTACCGCCGCAGTATGGACACGGCTTTTTCAGCTCGAATGTCTTGTCCGCTGGCACACGCGAAATCGCCGAAACAGACGGTGCAGCCAATGAGGCTGGCGTTGACGCGCTATCTGTCATTGAGGCTCCTTTCCGCCAGCCTCATGGCTGACCTCTGCGTTAGGTGACTCGGAACACACAGCGGGACGCCTGCTCCCGCACTGGTCAGGCGGAGGCCATCCCGCCCTACTGAGATTCACCGGCTGGGCCGATGATGCCTTATCAGCGGGACGCGCCGGGCGAACCGCCTCGCGCGCCGTTAATAGGCTTCGCGTTCGGCCATGTGTGAAAGTGAATTGTCCCGCCACGAGCGTCCAACCCATAACGAGGGAAGGTGATTGCTCGCTCGCGCAGCCGTCAACACAGTGTTGCGAGGCCGACTTAACGGACGGCAACGGCTGGCCAGCAAAAGCACGGGACAAAGTATTAAATGGCATATTCCTCCACCTTGACCGGCGGAGCGACAACCATGTGCTGACGGTCGCGAATATCCTGATCGCGCCACCGGGCGTCCGGCGTGCCGGTGTCGTCCCGATTGTCAAGCATCGCCCAGAAATCGCGTGCGCGCTGGCTGACTTCCCGCCGCTCAATGCCGTCGGTGTGGTAGGAGTTGTTAGCATTCACACGCGGAGGCTAGTGTATCCCGGAGCGGCTTGCAAGCTTTAAGTTGCACGAAGGTTTCTTCGCCTTGTTACTGGGCCGATGCTCGCAGCAGGTGGTCCGAAAACCATGACCGTTCTCAAACTGCCCGAACAAGGGACGCTCCCAGCATTCGGGCTGGTCGCATGTGGGTCGCATGGTGTTGACGCGCTTGCACTGCGGACATCCGAAGATGGCTTTTTCTTGATGGAACGGATTGCGGGCGCGGAGCAGGTCGGTACGCAGACCGCGCCAAGTACAACTCTCACACACGCAGCGTTGGGTGGTGTTCATTTATTCTCTCGGCAGAATGTGTGTCCACCCACCACTGCCAATCACGGGATATGTTTCCACATTTGTCTTCTGACAATTGCTCACCTTTTCGTTCCGCCGCCGGGCCACGCGGGTTTCGCGGAGTGTTTGCCGCGAGGCCAGCCCCACCAGTTCCGGTCGCATCGGGACTTCACCGGCAGCTTGCCCCGACGGCAGAACAGAATCGGCTCGACGCACGGCACGAACGCACCGCCGAGGCCAAGCCCCATCGGTTGCTTCAGCCAGTAGAGCATCGTTGAGGGCTGTAATCCCCAAGCGCGAGCCACGGCGTAGGTTTGCTCGATGTAGCGATTGATTGTCCAGATGTAGAGGTGCGCGTCATCGGCGGCGGGGATTTGCAGCGCGCAGATTTCCTCGACGGTCATCGTCGGGTATTCGAGTTCTGCGATGGCCACGTTGTTTTGCACCGGGTCATTCCACTTACCGCGTTTCACTTCACCGTTCATCGTTCGCGAGTCGCCCATTTCCAGTTGCCACGGCGGGTCGGCCACCACACACCTGAACGCCGAACCAGGCGGTGCAGCGAACCCGGCCATCGCATCCAGTTGTAATTCGGGCGTCATCGTGTGGCCGGGTCGCTGACCTTATCGTTCAGCACTTTGAGCGCAGCGACTTTCGCGGCGTGGTCATCCGGGAAGAAGGTCAGCACGTCATCCATCACCTCGCGCAGCCTTTTTATTTCGTCCT
>JAYTFO010000041.1:0-8698 GCA_043734305.1 Acidobacteriota bacterium
TCACGGCGGAGATGTGCGCCCATGGCACGCATATCAATGCGATTGGCGCAATCGTTCCCAGCCGCGCGGAGATCGCCGCCGATGTGCTGGCGCGCTCCACTCAAGTGGTCGTGGATAGCATCCCTCAAGCGCAAAAGCTATCTCGTGAAATGATCGCGTTTTTTGGCCCCGAACCTTCCAGGTGGAGCGGCGTGCAATCCCTGGCAGCTCTTGTAGCCGCCCGCCGGCCGCGATCTCCATCGGACGATCTCACGCTTTTCAAATCGCTGGGCATGGGCATCTCCGATCTCTCACTTGGTATTGAGCTCTACCGGAAAGCACAGGTCTCCGGCATCGGACGGGAGTTTCCACACCCGCGGAAAGTAGCCCCGCGCTTGCGCGCAATGCAACCATTGAATAGCTCGACAGGAGTGTAAAATGCAAACTAATTTTCAATTCATGGACCGCACGGGATTAGCCTCCGATCCAATTAAGTTGATTCCGGCCATCGTGATCCCAAAGGAGGCCATTGATGCCGAGATCCAGCGCTTGGCGTCTTTGCCGGCCCCGGACAATGGGCGGCGCGTCTCGGCCATCGTGAATCCCTTGAGCGGCCCAGGTAATGGATTGGCGCCAGGCACTGCCGTTTCGCTGAGCGTGCTGAAGCCGGGCGAACGTACCAAACCGATCCGGCACAACTCGTCCCAGGTGAATTTTTGTATCCATGGAGGTGGAAGTGTCCGTATCGACGGCAATTCATTCTCTTACGAGGAGCACGATGTGTGGAACACTCCGCCCTGGGCCACATACGAGCACGTCAATGAGACCGGCGATGTGCAGGTACGGTTAACCTATAGCAACTCCGCGCTGCTCGAGAAAATGATGGTTCACGTGGTCGATGAAAGTCCCCCGGAGCCGTCCAAGTCCAATGGCTCGGAGGAAGGCTCCGCGGCGCACGCGGAAAATCCGTTCGGAACGTTCAAATTAACGGAAGAAGGCGGCTATCTCATGCCTTACGAGAAGCTGATCAATCCCGACGTCATCAAGCACAAACCGCTGCATTTCCCCTGGACCAGTGTGAAACAGGAACTCGACAAACTGACGGCCCTCGGACCATCCTATGTCGGTCGGCGTCTCTATCTTCTCTATAATCCCGCTACCGGCCATACGAACGGCACCACCAGTAATTTCTTCGCTACCATGTGCGTGCGGCCGAAAAAGATTGTGGATCGCCCGCACCGTCACACCGCTTCGGCGATCAACTACTATTTCACTGGCAGCGGCTTCAGCGTGGTGGAAGGAAAAAGGTACCAATGGAAAGCGGGCGACCTGATGCTCTCCGCGCCCGGCTGGGCGATTCACAATCACGCCTCGGGAGATGAAGACGTTTATGAATTGACCGTCCAGGACAGCCCTCTAAACATCTGGATGGGATCTCTGCTCTGGCAGGAGAACTTGAGCCAACCCCTGGAGGCTCTGGGATCGAACGCTGGTTTCAAAACCAATCGGCCCTTGGAGAAAGTGACAGCGTGATCCGGCTGAATGAATCGTTTCTGCGGGGGTCCTATCCGCCGTTAATAACCCCGTATCGCGACGGCGCGGTGGACCTGGACAGCTTCGCCAATCTCGTGGATCGCCAGGTTCGAGATGGCTCGCATGGTGTCCTGATCGCCGGGACGACGGCTGAGCCAAGCAGCCTTACTATGCGCGAACGCACCGACCTGCTGAAGGTTGCCGTGGACACTGTCAAACACCGCATTCCGGTTGTCGCAGCCACCGGGTCGCAGTCGTATGCGGAGACGGTTACGCTCACGACGGAGGCCGCCAAGGCTGGCGCCGACGCGCTGCTGGTTGTCACTCCCTATTACATCAAGCCATCGCAGCAAGGGCTGGTCGAATACTTCACCGCGATCGGCCAGCAGACCGATCTGCCGGTCATGATTTATCACATACCGGGCCGCGCCGCCGTATCCGTAACAGCCGTGACGGTGGAAAGGATTGCGGCACGGGTTCCATCGCTCGTGGGTATGAAGCACGCCGCAAACGACCTGGAACTCGTTACCGAATTGCTGTCGCGGCTGGGACAGGAGTTCCGCATCTTTTGTGGCCTGGAATCGCTCAGTCTGCCCATGCTCGCCATCGGAGGCGCGGGGCTGATGAACGCAGTCGGCAATCTGGCGCCTGGCCCCGTAGCTGCACTCTACGATGCCGTGGCTCGGGGTGATTTGCGAGAAGCGCAGCGGCTGCATTACTCGCTATTCGAGTTGAATCAGTCGATCTTTCTGGATACAAATCCTATTCCGCTTAAATATATGATGACCCGTCTGGGTCTGCTGGAATCCGCGGAACTGCGGCTGCCTTTGGTGCGGCTGGACGCGGACCGTGCCAAGATTCTGGACGGCGTATTGGACCGGGCCGGCATGTTGCAACACATGTCGCAACACACATCGCAACCCCCGTCGCAATCAGTGGAGGCCCTTCAGCCAGCGTGACAAAGATCTCGCGCCGCGAATTCGTCGAGGGCACCAGCCTAGCGATGGCTGGCGCCGCGGCCCTCGTGGCGCAAGACGGACCGGACTTGGCGACTGCGCCCGAAACAAAGATCGGGCTTACTGTAAACGGCAGAGCACGCCAAGTCAAAACTGAGGACCGCTGGACCCTCGCGGAATTGTTACGGGATAACCTAGGGCTGACGGGCACTAAGATCGGCTGTGATCGCGGCGAATGCGGCGCATGCACCGTGCTGCTGGATGGGCAACCCGTTTATTCGTGCAGCTATCTCGCGGTTTGGGCGGATGGCAAATCGATCCAGACTGTCGAAGGTCTTGCTCGGAACGGGCAACTTCATCCGCTCCAGGAGGCATTCATCGAGCACGACGGGCCGCAGTGTGGGTTCTGCACTTCCGGGCAGTTGATGAGCGCCAAGGCGCTGCTCGACCACAGCCCGCAACCGAACGCCGAGCAGGTTCGCGCGGCACTGACCGGCAACATCTGCCGGTGTTCCAATTACAACCGCTACGTGGAATCGGTGCTGGCTGCGGCCAAGAAGCAAGTATGACGCCGCTGAAGTCCGTGGGCCACGCCTCGCCGCGAGTCGATGCCGTCCGGCGTGTCACCGGTGCGGCCACCTATACAGGCGACATCCATCTTCCCGGAATGCTGTACGCGC
This sequence comes from Acidobacteriota bacterium, assembly GCA_043734305.1. Classification (GTDB taxonomy): domain Bacteria; phylum Acidobacteriota; class Terriglobia; order Terriglobales; family Acidobacteriaceae; genus Acidiflorens. Next base: position 3,149 of record JAYTFO010000041.1, read on the forward strand.
GTGTTCTCCGCAGTCCACACCCACACGCGCACGTCCGGCGAATTGATACCTCCAAAGCGCTGGCGCTTGCCGGTGTGAAAGCGATCGTCAGCCGCGGAAACTGTGACGTGGCCTGGTCGAGCGGCGACAGCCGCAACAAACGCTACCTTTTCAACAACCCTGTCCGGTTCGCGGGCGACGCCGTGGCCGCTGTCGCCGCTATCAATCGGCACATCGCGGAAGAAGCCATTCACTTGATCGATGTCGAGTATCAGGTGCTCCCGTTTATCCTCGACGCCGAAGAGTCTCTAAAGCCCGGAGCAGTGGAGATACAACCGGGCGGAAATCTATCGCCGAGTGCCGCCGGTAAACGCGAGTCGGAGACGTACTCTCGAGGCAACGTCGACGAAGCGCTGAAAGTTTCCGATCGGGTATTCGAAGATCGCTACTCCTCCGTCCACCACAACAATGCGCAGTTGGAGCCGCGTGTCAGCATTGCAACCTGGGATGGCGGAAAGCTCACGGTGTACGCCGCTACTCAAGGAATCTGGAACTGCAAAACCGATCTCGCCAAAGACCTGCACCTCGCTCCGGAGGATGTGCGCGTGATCTGTCAGTACATGGGCGGCGGCTTCGGCAACAAGAACCAGTGCCAGGACTCCGACCTGATGGCTGCCGTGCTGGCTAAGAAGGCCGGAGCCCCCGTAAAACTGGAGTTCACTCGCAAGGAGGATTTCGTCAGCGTTCACGGGCGCTGGCCGACGACGCAGTACTACAAAGTCGGCGTGCGCACAGATGGCACTCTCACTGCGATTGAGTTGCGCGGCTACAGTGGCATGGGACCATACCGCAAGAGCAGAGGCGATATCGGCGGTATCGAGATCTATGAGTGTCCGAATATCAGGACGGCCATCTATCCGGTCTATACCAACATGGCGGTCTCGGCGAATTTTCGCGCGCCGGCGTACCCCCAGGGAGTCTTCGGCCTCGAGTCGCTGATGGACCACATTGCGTACGAGCTGAACATCGACCCTGTTGAGTTCCACCTGAAGAACATGACGCGGAAGTTTCAGGACAGACTGCCCTATACGAGCAATGGACTCGAACAGTGCCTGCGGCGCGGCGCTGAGGTTTTTGAGTGGAAGAAACGCTGGCACCCGGCGGGCGCGGGCGACGGGCCTGTCAAGCGCGGCGTTGGCTTGGCGATGGGTTCCTTTGCTTCCAGCCTCGGCAGAAGCAGCGCCACTATCGATCTTGATTCGCGCGGCGTGTACCACTTGCATGTCGGAGTCACCGACGTTGGCACTGGGGCCAAGACCACCATGGCCCTGATTGCGGCGGAGGAACTAGGCGTGCCGCTCGGGAAGATCAACGTGATCAGCGGCGACACGGGCGTGTGCCCGTACTCTGTGGGTGAATCCGGCAGCCGGACGACAGTCTACACCGGAAACGCCGTGGTCGAAGCCGTGCGCGATCTCAAGACTCAGCTCAAGGAGAAGGGCCCACCCAAGGCGGGCGAGATCCTCACCGGCAGCGCCACTCCGGAGCCGGCGCTGAAGGATGTAGCACGCCACAGCTTTGTGGCCCACTTCGCCGAGGTGGAGGTCGACATTGAAACCGGTCACGCGCGCGTGGTGAAGTATGTTGCAGCCCATGACAGCGGGCGGATTGTGAATCCGCTCACCGCTGTCAGCCAGGTGAAGGGCGGCGCGACGATGGGAATCGGAATGGCACTGCATGAGGAATTGTTGTACGACCGCGGCTCTGGATTGCCGCTCAATGCCGGATACTACGGCGCACGAGTGATGACGCATCAAGACGCGCCGGACATCGAGGTGCTCTTCATTGAAACCGAAGACCCGTACGGTCCGTTCGGAGCCAAGACGCTGGGCGAGCCAACCATCATCCCCAGCGTTGCTGCCGTCGCAAACGCGATCCACAACGCCATCGGCCGCCGCGTCAAGGATCTACCAATCACGCGCGACAAGATCCTCAAGGCGCTGGCATGAAAGCGTTCATCAATCGCAATCCGCGCGACCTCAAAGATGCTTTGGCAATTCTCGGCGAGACTCGTCGGCAAGGACGCACCTCAGCGATCGTGGGTGGCGGCAGCGATCTGTTGGGAATGGTCAAAGAGCGCCTGATTCAGCCCGACGTGCTGATCAACCTGAAAGCCATTCGTGGTCTCGATCAAGTGACGGCAAAGACCGGTGAATTAGAAATCGGTGGTCTGATCCCGCTCAGTTCTTTAAGCCGCCACGCCCTGATTCGCAAGCAGTACCAGGTGCTTGCGGAGGCGGCTGAGAGCGTGGGAACCCCGCAGATTCGCAATGTCGGAACCCTGGCGGGCAACGTCTGCCAGCGGCCCTGGTGCTGGTATCTGCGCAATGGCTTTGCATGCTTCAAGAACGGAGGGCAGACCTGTTTCAGCGCCTCCGGCGAGAACCAGTTGCACGCGATTTTCGGCGGGGGTCCAAGCTATATCGTTCATCCATCGGACACGGCTCCAGCGCTGGTTGCGCTCGACGCGAAGTTTCGCATCGCCGGCCCCTCGGGCGAACGCATCCTGCCGGCCGCCGAGTTCTTTACTTTGCCGCGCGTGGATTTCAAGCGCGAAAATGTGCTGGCTCAGGATGAGCTATTGGTTGCGGTTCATTTGCCGGCGCCGGGCCCCGCCACGCGCAGCGCCTACCACAAGGTGCTTGATCGCGAGGCCTGGACGCACGCCGTGATCAGCGTGGCCATCGTTCTGGAAATGGAGCAGCAGGTCTGCCGTCGCGCGCGCATTGTCCTGGGTGGTGTCGCGCCGATTCCTTGGCGGCTCCCGAAAGTTGAAAGCATGCTCGCCGGACAACGCATCACCGCGGAACTGGCCGCTTTGGCCGGAGATGCTGCCGTTGAAGGAGCGAAGCCCTTGTCGAAAAATGGATACAAGGTTGGCCTCACGAAGGCAGTCGTTAAGCGAACTTTGCTATCACTCGGCTCGCCCGCCTGAGTTTGCCCCGATCCACACCGTCTTTGTATTCACAAATTCGAGAATCCCATAGGGCCCCAGTTCGCGGCCATACCCGGAGTGTTTGATGCCCCCGAAGGGCAGCCGAGCATCAGAGGCAACCATGCCATTAATAAACACAAGCCCTGCTTCCAACTCATTCGCGAAGCGCTCCTGCTCAGCCTGGTCGTTAGTCCAGGCGGATGCGCCCAGGCCGAACGGTGTATCGTTCGCCAGCGCAATTGCTGCGTCGATGTCAGGGACTCGGAAGAGCATAGCCACTGGCCCAAACAGCTCCTCATAGAAAATGGGTGAGTCCGCTGTCACACCCGCCAACACGGAGGGTTCGTAGTAATTGCCCGGCTGATCGAGGCGCTTTCCTCCGGTAAGCACTCGGGCTCCAGCCGAGACCGCGCGCTTCACCTGATCCTCCAGATCGTCCAGAATTTGCGGAGTGGCCAAAGGACCTACTTGCGTCGATTTATCGGTCGGATTGCCGACCCGCAAAGCGCGCATGCCCTCGACAAAACGTTTTTCGAAATCTTCGTAGACGGACTCTTCCACGATAAAGCGCTTCGCGGCGATGCAGGATTGGCCGTTGTTGATGGTCCGCGCGCGAACGGCGGTCGCGACGGTTTCGTCCATCGCCATGCTGTGCATCACGATAAAAGGATCGCTGCCGCCGAGTTCCAGAACTGCCTTCTTGATGTGCATTCCCGCAGTGGCCGCTACCTGCCGTCCGGCGGGTTCGCTACCCGTAAGCGTAACGGCCGCCACCCGAGGGTCTTCGATCACCTGCTGGACCTGGTCCGATCCGATCAGCAGCAATTGGAATGCGCCTTCGGGGAAACCCGCTCGCCGCGCGATATCTTCGATGGCCAGGGCGCACTGGGGAACATTTGAGGCGTGCTTCAGAAGTCCCACATTGCCTGACATGAGAGCAGGCGCTACAAAGCGGAATACCTGCCAGAACGGAAAATTCCAAGGCATGATCGCAAGGATCACGCCGAGCGGCTGATGCAGCACGTAACTCCGCTTGGCATTGGTCGCGATTTCCTGCTTCTCCAATATCCGCTCGGCATTCTCGACATAGTAACGGCAAGCGGTCGCGCACTTGGCAGCTTCGTCGGAGGCGGCCTGCAAAGGCTTGCCCATTTCCGCCGTCATAATCGCCGCGAAGCGATCCTTTTCGGTTTCCAGAATCTCCGCGGCACGTGTCATCCAACCTCGACGATCCGCGAAACTGGTCTTGCGGTACGACAAAAATGTTTTGGCCGCTAGTGCGATCTTGGTCGCGAGTTGGTTCGGCGCCAGGGCCTCGAAGGTGCACAGAGTTTGTCCAGTGGCGGGATTGATCGAAGCAATTGGCATGGCCTCTTATGAGATTAACCCGAACATGCCTCGGCAATATTCGCGCTCTAACATAGAATGTTGTTGATGGCATCTCATAGACGCGGGAAACTGGCAATGCTTTTCCTCTCGTCAGTGGGTGCAATCGCCTTGCTCTTTCAGGCGCCAGTTTCTCCGGGACCTTCTAACGTCGCGGACTGTTGCCGGTGTGGGTCCAGCTTGGCCGCCTATGCGCAGCAGGTGGCGTCTTCCCCCGCCAGCGACTCGCAGTTGGGAGGCGACATAGTCCCCACGCGCCAGGTGTTCGACCCGTTCCCAGTCTTCAACGGCATCGCTATCGATTCACAAAGCAATATTCTGGTTATGAGCGATGTTAACCGCAAAAGCCTTCTGACCTATGATCGGAGTGCGTCTCCTACCAAGCCATCCGAGCCCACCCCATCGCTAACCCAGATCATCGGTCCGGAAACCAACCTCGGATTCGTTACAGGAGTTGCAGTCGATCCGCAGAGGCGGGAGATTTTCACTGTCAACAATGACATTGAGGACACGCTCGTGGTCATGCCCTACACGGCCGCTGGCAATCAAAAGCCTACCCGGCTGCTATCCGTTCCGCACCAGGCGTGGGGACTGGCGCTGAGCCTCGCTCACAATGAAATTGCAGTCTCCGTCGAGATGCACAACGCGGTAGTTTTCTACAGGCGGATAGCTCAGGGCGTGGAAACTCCCGTACATTACATCCGCGGCCCGGACACAAAACTGGCCGATCCGCACGGCTTGTTCTGGGACGAACGCCACAACGAAATCGGGGTTGTAAACCACGGCAATTTCAGAGGAATGGTGAAGAATACCGGCGGAGGGTGTGTGCCCACCGGAACGGCGGATCAGGAAGGAGGCGCGCTTCAACCTCCGTCCATCTCTATTTACCCGGCTGATGCGACGGGCAATCAAAAACCTCTGCGCGTTATTCAAGGCGAGGCTACAAAACTGGATTTTCCCATGGGCCTCGCGGTGGATTCTGTGCACGGTGAGATAGCGGCAGCCAACAACGGCGGCGATTCTGTCCTGATCTTTGACCGCGCCACCTCTGGAAATGTGGCGCCCATTCGTGTGATCGGCGGCCCTCGTACCGGCATCTCCCGTCCCATGGGAGTTGTGGTTGACACCAAGAACGATGAGATTTGGGTGTCGAACTTTGGAGATCACACCGCTCTCGCCTTCGCGCGGAC
>JAYTFO010000042.1:0-4922 GCA_043734305.1 Acidobacteriota bacterium
GCCGTTTTATGACAACCAGGCCGACGACGCCATGAACTTCGGCGGCATTGGCGCCGTGATCGGTCACGAACTCACCCACGGCTTCGACGACGAAGGCAGCCAGTTCGATGCCGCCGGGAACCTGCGCGACTGGTGGACCGCGGATGACAAGAAACACTTCGAAGAGCGCACTGGTTGCGTTAAAGATCAGTACGGCAGTTTCGTCGCCGTGGACGATCTGAAGCTCAACGGCAAGCTGACGCTCGGTGAAAACACCGCCGACAACGGCGGCATGCGCATCGCCTACATGGCCCTGATGAGCGCCCTCGCTGGCAAAGAACCGCCCGCGGTGGACGGTCTCTCCGCGAAACAGCGTTTCTTTCTGGGATGGGCCAACGTCTGGTGTCAGAACCGGACGGACGCGATTGCGCGCATGCTGGCAACGATCGATCCACACTCGCCGGGCAAGAATCGGGTGAACGGAACGGTCTCCAACATGCCGGAGTTCCGCGATGCATACCACTGCAAAGCGGAGGCGCCCATGGTCAACCAGAACGCCTGTCGAGTCTGGTGATATTCACAAGCCGCAGTTCGGAGTTCGCGACACAAAGCTGCGAGCTCCGAATCGGTTTCCTCAGTGACCTCTGTGTCCCCTGTGGTTAGGAACTAAAGGCTTGAACCACAGGGGTCACAGAGGAATTCGTAAGGCTCATCCCCTGACTCAGCGGGTTTCTCCGATTCCAAACACAGACCCAAGCAGCAGTATCAGCAGGACGCCCGCTGAGATCCAACCATAGCGCCAGTCTTTTTCGCGGAAGAACAACACCATTGCGACCACTACTCGCACGACCGGCGTGACCAGCAGGATGAGCACTCCCGCCAATTCCAGGCGGGCGGCGATCGCGCCATCGACGACAATCTGTGCGACTACGCCGGCTGCCATGACGAAATATCCGGCGAAGGCTCCGACACGAAGCACGAGCGCGAGGATGCGATCGAATCCGGGTTCGCGTTTTTCGTTCACAGAAACTTCCTCGCAATGTGCACCAGCATGTGGAGCGAAAGATAGAGCATGATGGTCACCAGCAACCGCGCCACCCATTTGTGATGAATGCGGTGCGCCAGGCGCGCTCCCGTGAGTGAGCCGACGAAAACGCCGACCACCAGCGGTGCCGCAACCGCGGGCAGGATGTCTCCGCGGCGGTAATAGACGAATGCGCTGGCGGCCGCGGTCACGCCCATCATCAGGTTGGACGTGGCGGTCGCCACGATCAGCGGCACTCCCATGAAGAGATACATCACCGGAACTTTGATCGGTCCGCCGCCGATGCCGAGCAGCCCGGAAAGGCCTCCCGCGACCAGCGAAGCGCCCATACCCAGCGGATACCGTTTCGGCTCATAGGGCGGGAACAGGGCTCCGTCGTTCGAGGGCGCCGCAATTTCGTCCCGCTCGTCTTCTGTCTTGCCACCTTTGCGCAGAATGGTGATTGCGCCATACAGAAGAAATGTCGCAAACAAAATTTCCAACGCCGTGCGATTCATGTAGCCAACCAGGTACGCCGTAACCGCCGCGCCGAAAGCGGTAGCGAGTTCAAGCGTCATCCCAAGCCGGATGTCGGCGATGTGCCGCTGCAAGTTCACGGAAGAGCTGGCCGCCGACGTGGTGATGACCGCGACCAGACTGGTGCCGACCGCCTGTTGGATGGGCAGTCCGAAATAGAGAGCCAGCATGGGCGCGAGAATGATGCCGCCACCCGTTCCGGAGAGCGCGCCGACAAGTCCGGCGAAGAGTCCGAGGACGACCAGGAGGATAGTGGTCACGATGATCTCCGAGGGTGGGGCGTGGCGGGGGACGCAGCGCGGGGGCTAAAGCCCCATTCAAAAATCAGGGGCTGACGCGGCCCGGAAGGGCCGCTCTTCCACGGTAGTCCGGACATTGATGTTGATGAATCTTTGCGCGGGTTGTGAGGGCGTGGAATCGCGAGAGCGAAGGGCGAACGACCAGGGACGAACGACGAGGTTGTGACAGGAGCGAAGGGCGAACGACGAGGGACCGACGACCAGGCTTTATCGCGCAGCAACATCCGCCTGCTCGTGCGCGTGATAACTGGATCGCACCATCGGTCCGGACTCGACATGCTTGAAGCCGAACTTCAGCGCCTCGTGTTTGAGGTGAACGAATTCGGCTGGAGTGTAGAAGCGCGCCATCGGCAAATGATCTTTTGACGGGCGCAGGTACTGGCCGACGGTAAGAATGTCCACTCCACGCGCGCCCAGGTCGCGGAAGACTTCGAGCAACTCTTCGGTCGTCTCGCCCAGTCCAACCATCACTCCGCTCTTGGTGACCATGTGCGGATCCCACTGCTTGGCGTTCGAGAGCAGGTCGAGGGTGCGCTGGTAGCGTGCTCCGGAACGCACCACGCGATAGAGCCGCGGCACCGACTCGGTATTGTGATTGAGCACGTTGGGCTTCGCTTCGAGGACGATCCGCAGCGGCTCTTCCAGTCCCTGAAAATCGGGGATGAGAACTTCGACGCGGCAGTCTGGCACGAGCTCGCGAATTTCGCGAATCGTCTCCGCGAAAATTCGAGCCCCGCCGACATTGTCATCGTCGCGATTCACGCTGGTGACGACGGCATGCTTCAGTCCAAGCGTGGCGACGGCCTCGGCGACGCGCCGGGGCTCGTCCCAATCGATCGCCTCTGGACGTCCCTTCGGCACCGCGCAAAATCCGCAGCGCCGCGTGCAGATGTCGCCCAGCAACATGAAGGTTGCGGTCTTATGATTCCAGCACTCCCCAATATTCGGACACTGCGCCGACTCGCACACGGTATGCAGCCCGAGTCCGCGCGCCAGTTTCTTTAGATTGTGAAAATTGTCGCCAACGGGAGCACGGGCTTTGAGCCAATCCGGCTTGGGCGGCCGGATCGGTGGTCCGAGTTCGATCTGCACGAGTTGGGAAGAGGCTGCCATGGCCAGCTTCGATTCTAACAAACCTCTCTTGTGGGGCTTAGGTTACTGATGGAGAAGCTGTGACCTCAATATACTTCGCCACTCTTCTGGGTGCTCTGAATTTTGCCTTCCACGGCCGAGAGCGAATAGGCGATGCCGCCCTTGCCTTTCCATTCCTGCAGGTTGAATGACGAGCCGGTCGGGCCGCGATAGACGGCGATGTCGCGAAAGGTGAGAGGAGTATTTTCGCGGCAGACTTCCGGGCCTCCACGGACGGACAGGAAATATGCGCCCTTGCCGGAGCCGATCACGCGGGCTTTGCCGTTGCGTTCCACCAGAACCCCACTCTTCTCGTCGACCGCAATTTCGCGGGGCGCGGGAGACCAGCCGTCTTTCATGATGCGTGCCAGGAAAGTCAGCGTGCGGCCCATGCGGTCGCGGATCGCGAAGTGAGTGTCGGTCAAAGTGTTTTGCAGCAGGTCGATCTGCACGAAGTCGCGGCGCACGGTTACTCGCGGCATATACGGATTGGCCAGCGGCAGAGCCGACTTGAGGTCGTCGTCGTCGGGCGCATCGCCTTGCGCCGAATAGATGTACTGCCCCAGAACCGCAAGTCCGGCGCTGGTTCCGCCGATCGGCTTGCCCGCGGCAATGTGCGCGTTGAGCGCCTCCTGTACGGCAGTACTCATCCACCCGTTGATGTAGCGCGCCTGGTCGCCGCCGGCGATAAAAACGGCTTCGGCGTGGTGGATGATGTCGGCGACTTTGGGATCATTGGCTGATTCACGGTCGGGAATAATCAGCGTGGCGACGGAGTTCGTCTTGCAAAGCTTGTTGATGTAGTCGTTGTAATCGTCGTCGCCGGCGGCGCGCAGGACGAGGAAATCTCCGCCACCGCTTTTGTCGCAGAGAAATTCGAAGGCTTCGTCGAGGTCGTCGCCGCCACCCAGCAGCGCGTATCCGGCAGTGGCTTTGGTCGAAACGTTTTGCGCGTTGCCGATGCGGATGTACTGGTAGGTGGGAGTTTGGGCGAAAGCGATGGCCGTCGATAGCAGGATTATGAAGACGACAGCGCGCGAGAGTTGCACGGCAGCAGTCTAGCAGGCCGATGCAAAACTCGCTTTTGCTCTTGCGATTGAAATGGCGCAGCCGTTCACCTGTCCGGTCTCACGCAGTTTCGTATCAGGGTATCGCTTTAGCGATACCGCAAGTTCGAAGAGAATCGACCGCCCCTTCCTGGCGGCGAATGCGGCCTTTTATGATATAGTATGAATTGTACAAGAGGTACTTATCGTACATGCCAGCCCGACGGAAAATTGCCAGCAGTACCGCCCGCAACGAGTTCGCGGACATGGTGAACCGCGCCGCCTACGCCGGGGAACGCGTCGTCGTGCACCGCCGTAAGAAGCCGGTCGCCGCAGTCGTGCCGCTAGCAGACCTGCTTCTACTCGAACAACTGGAAGATCGCATGGATATCGAAGAGGCTCGCAAGCGTTTGAATGAGCCTACGGTCCTGTGGTCCAGGATAAAGAAAGACCTGGGTCTCTGACCCCGTGACTGCGGTGCGTTACGCCGTGAAGTTCGCCGCGTCGGCGGTGCGCGAGTTTAAGTCGCTCGAACGCCGTATGCAGCGCCGAATCGCGACTCGTATCAACGAACTTGTCCGTGCGCCCCTGCCTCCAGACGTCAAGAAACTGCGCGGCCAGCCGGACCACTACCGGATTCGCGTCGGCGACTACCGGGTGATCTACCGCATCGAGGCGAAGCGAATCACGATCGTGGTGGTGAAGGTCGGGCACCGGCGGGAGGTCTACCGGGTAGGATGATGCCTTTGGGTACGGAGTGGCCGGCCCTCGGCGGCTGAAGCCGGAATCTTTTGCGGGGCTTACGGCACGGCTGAAGAGGCTGCGGAAAAACTCGTTTCCAAGCGAAGAGTGCTCACCGCAGCGGCTAAAGCCGGATTCAAAACAAAGCCTTTATCGCAGCGGTAA
>JAYTFO010000043.1:0-15130 GCA_043734305.1 Acidobacteriota bacterium
GGAGGATTGCCGGGTAGCCACTTTTTCGGAAACGGCCAATTCGGTTCCGTGGGACTTACTCCCAGACTCTCGAACTCCGCGTTTGCGGACGTCGTGCAGAGCCTGACGCCGCGCTCGGCGATCACCATCGCTACCGGTTTTTCCAACGCCCATTTTTTTGACAACACCGAAGCATTGATCAATAGCGACAAGTTCATGGTGGAAGCCGGGTACAGTTACATGCTGGGCCGCCGCAATCAGATTGGCGCGGTGTATGGGTTTCAGCAGTTCCGTTTTCCCCAGGATGTCGGCGGCCAGCTTGACGCGCAAATCGTCAATGTTCGCTGGAGTCATACGATCTCGGGGAGAATGACGTTCATTGGCGGTATCGGCCCCCAGCACCTCGTCATTCAGGATCCGTTTCTGGGCACGGTATCTCACTGGTCCGTGAATGGAAGAGCGGTGTTGCGCTATCGGTTTACACGAACCTCGATTGCGGCAGCCTACGAGAAATTTACTTCCGCCGGTTCCGGCTTCTTTGCGGGCGCCGACACCCAGGCGGTTCGGTTGGGCATAACGCGCCCGCTGGCACGCACCTGGGAAGTTTATTGCGATTTCGGGTACGCCCATAACAAGCGTCTCCAGTCCCAGGTCGGGAATACCGGAGAGTCCGGAAATACTTTCAACCATACCTTTGCCCGGGTCTTGCTGCGTAAACATCTGGGGCGTGAATTCTCGGCGTTTGCCGCGTATCGGTTTAGCAACTTGACGTTCGATAGTTCCGCCGCCAGTCGAAATACGGAACGGAACATGGCTTCGATTGGTTTGGAATGGCATCCCCGGCCTAGCCGGATTGACTAGCTGTGGGCCGCGGAGCGGCCGGAATGGTGAACCGCATGACTGAAAATCGCGAACTGACGATGGACGATTATCTGGCGATGGTACGACGTCGCCTGAAGATCATTTTGATTCCTGCGTTGCTGGCCCCGCTGGCCGGCTTCCTGGTGTCCTACGCCTTTCCCACCAAGTATTCTTCGCAGTCTCTGGTACTGGTGGAAGGGCAGAAAGTTCCCGACATCTACGTACAGCCGGTCATCACTTCCGATTTCACGCAGCGTCTGGCCACCATGCAACAGCAGGTGCTGGCCGGAAATCGTCTGCGTCCGATGATCGAGCGACTGGGGATCGCCAAGCCCGGCGAGGAAGGCGCGATCATCCAGGAAATCCGCACGAACATGACGGTGGAGCCGGTGATCGCCGATATTTCGGGCGGTGGACCGTCCTCCTCGGGATCGACCAAGAAGACCAAACAGAAGAAGCCTTCGGGCGGGACTGCGCTGCCGGGCTTCTATGTGAAATACAGTTCCAGCACACCGCGCCGTGCGCAGCAGATTTGCGCCGAGCTGACGGGACTACTGGTGGAAGAAAATTTGCGGACCCGAGCCACCGCCTCTCGCGGCACCACCGATTTTCTGGGCCGTCAGGTGGAGGACGCCAAGCGCGCCCTGGACGATCAGGACTCGAAGCTGGCCGACTTTAAGAGAAAGTACATGGGACAGCTCCCCGGGGACGCCGAGAACAATGTGCGCATCCTGATGTCCATGAACTCGCAGCTCGATGCCAGCACGCAGACTCTGAATCGCGCCCAGCAGGACAAAGCCTACACCGAGAGCTTGCTGGCGCAACAGTTGGCGGCGTGGAAGAGCGCGCAGTCCAGCAATAACCCGCAGACCATGGAGCAGCAATTAAACATCTTGCAAGCGCAGCTTATGCAGCTGCAGGCGCGTTACACCGACGATCACCCGGACGTCATCAAAGCCAAAGCGGACATCGCGGAAGTAAAGAAGAGACTGGCCGAGGTCAACAATGCGACCAGCAACGCTACGGACACAACCCAAAAGGCGACTGCTTCCGAGCCGCCTGAAATTCGCCAGCTCCGTCTCCAGGTTCATCAGTACGACAACGTGATTGGGCAAGCCACCGGCGATCAGAAGAGGCTCCAGAGCCAGATCGGGCTTTACCAAAGCCGCACCGCGATGAGTCCGGGGATTGAAGAGCAGTACAAGCTCCTGATGCGCGACTACGACAACGCACAGAACGTCTACCGCGACTTGCTCACCAAGAAGAGTTCTTCGGAGTTGGCCGCCAACATGGAAGACCAGCAGCAGGGCGAGCAAATGCACGTCCTGGATCCTGCCGGTTTGCCGTCGGATCCGAGCTTTCCCAATCGCCCCCTGTTTGCAGGTGGCGGCCTCGGCGCGGGACTCGCGCTGGGGGTTGCGATTGCGATTTGGCTGGAAATCCGCGACCGCTCCATCCGTACCGAAAAAGATGCTGCGTCGGCCATGGACCTGCCACTGCTGGTCTCCGTTCCCTGGGTGACCGACGAGGAGCCCGCCTCAGCCAACGGCAATGCGCGGCGGCACTTCTGGGGACACGGAAACGGCAGTGCACCAGAGCGCGAGAAGGTCGAGGTCTAGGGCAAACGTATGTATAAAGAGTTTTTTGGACTTCGAGCCAATCCGTTCAACGTCAATCCGGATCCGCGCTACCTGTATCTGACGCGGCATACGGAAGAGGCGCTGGCGTGTCTGACGTATGGCATCCAGAGCCGCAAGGGTTTCGTGCTGCTCACCGGCGAGGTGGGTACCGGTAAGACAACTCTGATCAACAAACTGCTGGAGTGGTTGCGCCTGCAACAGGTGGCGACCGCATTCATCTTCAACTCGCGTCTGGACACATCGCAGTTCCTGGATTTCATGATGGCGGATTTTGCCATTCCCTGCGATTCGAAATCGAAGAGCCAGGTGTTACAACGTCTTTACAACTGGCTGCTCGACCGCTACCGTGCCGGCGAAACCGCCGTCCTGATCATCGACGAAGCGCAAAACCTTTCGGATGAAGTATTGGAAGAAATCCGGATGCTCACCAATCTGGAAACCTTCACCGAGAAGCTGCTGCAAATCGTTCTGGTGGGACAACCGGAGCTGGAACAGCGTTTGAAGCAGCCCCAGTTGCGGCAGTTGCGGCAACGGCTTACGCTGCGTGCCAAGACTCATCCCTTCAATCTCGACGAGACCAAGCTGTATATCAATCAGCGCTTGCGGATTGCCGGATCGAATGGCGATCTGGTCTTCGAACCGGAAGCGGTGGAGGCGCTATTTCGCTACTCCATTGGAGTGCCGCGCGTCATCAACCTGTTATGTGAACACTGCCTGGTCAGTGCATTTGTCGATCAGAAAAAGACGATCCCAGTAGAAATCGTGGACGCTGTCGCCAAGGATTTCGATTTGAACGACGGCATCAGCGCTGAGGCCGCAACTCCGGTTGTTCCACCTGCGTCTCCCGAACGGTTCGACCTGGTAGAAGCCCTGCGTACGCTGGCAACACTCGCTGACAAAATTCGTCAATCCGAACAAGATCTCCCCAAAGAGAGGAAACTATGAGCCGAATTCATGACGCTTTAAAACGCGCCGAACAGGAACGAGCAACTTCGCTGGGGGGACACGTTGAACCTGCCTTGGAGCAGCCGGATATACAACCGGTGAGCATGCCCGAGCACGCGCATACACAGACCGTTGTCATGCCGTCCTCCGCTTTCAGTTACGAAACCCTGCTGGCGCGCTGCCCGCAATCGAGTTGGAATCCGGACGAGCGCACCATGCTGTTTTTCCAGGAAGACGAGAACCGGCGAGGCGCGGAAGAGTTCCGCACCCTGCGTTCACGCCTCTATCAGATTCGCGAGAAGATGCCCTTAAAACGGCTGATGGTGACCAGTGCGCTGCCCAAGGAAGGCAAGTCGTTCATCGCTGCCAACCTGGCCCAGGTGATCGTGCGCCAGCACGGCCGCCGCGTCCTGCTGATCGACGCCGATCTGCGGAGTCCGGGCATGCACCGCCACTTGGGTGCGAGTCAGACCCCCGGATTGTCCGACTACCTGCTCGGAGAATCTGACGAGTTTGGCATCATGCAGCGCGGACCCATGGAAAACCTGTTCTTTATTCCCGCAGGACGGCAAGCTTCCGGCGCCCCCGAACTGCTGGCCAACGGACGCTTGAAACTTCTCCTGCAGCGCGTCGAACCAATGTTCGATTGGATCATCATGGATACGCCGCCCGTCATTCCGGTCGCCGACTCCACGCTGCTCGCCAATTTCTGTGAGGGTGTGCTGATGGTGGTCCGCTCCAATTCCACCCCCTCCGACCTGGCCCGGAAAGCCCGGGAAGAATTCCAGGACAAATTGTTGCTCGGCGTGGTGCTCAACGGGATTCCCGCCGATCAGCTCCCCCAATCGCGGTATTACTACGGCGAGGCAGTTACAAACCCCGCGTAAGACGAACCGAGGGAATGGGTGATCCGGCTATTCAATGTTTATTACCCGATCCGCAAGTTGATTCTGCTGGTCGGCGAAGCGTTCATTGTATTGGGTTCGCTCCTACTGGGCGCGTTTTTGGCCCATCCGGACGACTACTACATTGTGCTGAACTTCGAGGGTGGGTACCCCAAGATCCTGGCCGCCACGGCCTTGATCTTGTTGTGTTCCCATTGGTTCGACCTCTACGACACCGCCCTGGTCAACACCAAGGGGGAACTGTACTTCCGTCTGCTGCTGGTGCTCGGGCTGCTGGCTTTTGCTCTGGCGGCCGCCAGTTACCTTCGTCCCAATGAAAATCTTCTCCGGAACGGATCTTCAGAATTTGGATTGCTGATCTTGACCATCGGCCTGATCGGATGGCGGGTGGGCTTCGGTTGGCTTGTCCAGTTGCCCATTCTAGTGGAGCGCATCTACGTCCTTGGAACGGGCGAGAGAGCGCAGCGCCTGGTGCAGGGCCTGCGGCAGAATCCGGAACTGGGCGTCGAAGTCGCCAGCTGGACCGGCAAACTGGAAGGTGCAGTAACCCGCGAGTCGGTGGCCGAGCATCTGATGGAAATCGTTCATCAACAGAAAGTGCACCGCGTGATTGTGGCCATGCCGGATCGCCGTGGCACCATCCCGATGCGAGAGTTGCTCGATCTGCGTATGCAGGGCGTTAAAATCGAGGAAGCGACTTCCTGGCTGGAGAAAATGTCGGGAAAGATCGAAATCGAGAACCTCTACCCAAGCTGGCTGATCTTTGCCGACGGTTTTCGCCGCAGTTCCACGTTTATCGTGGTGCGACGTTTGCTTTCAGTTGTGATCTCGTTGTCGGGTCTGATCATGAGTGCCCCGTTGTGGCCGCTGGTGATGCTGATCGTCAAGCTCGATTCCCCTGGACCCATGTTTTATACCCAGCGGCGCGTGGGGAAAGCTGGACACATTTTCCACGTCATCAAGTTTCGTACCATGCGTCAGGACGCGGAGGCAGCCAGCGGACCGCAGTGGGCGGGCAAAAACGATCCGCGTATCACTCGGGTGGGCCGATTCCTGCGGTCCTCGCGACTGGATGAAATTCCGCAGTTGTGGTGTGTCCTAAAGGGTGACATGGCGTTCGTTGGACCGCGTCCAGAACGCCCCGAGTTCGTGGAGTCGCTGACCAAGGAGATTCCGTATTACGGCGTGCGGCACATCGTGCGTCCTGGACTGACAGGATGGGCGCAGATCAAGTACAAGTACGGCAGCACCGTGCAGGACGCGCTCGAGAAACTCCAGTACGACCTTTTCTATATCAAGAACGCCTCGATTGGACTGGACTTGCTGATCATGTTCCAGACCGTCAAGACCGTCTTGCTGCGCCGGGGCGCACAATGAAATGGGTTTTCTGGATTGCGGCTGCGACCATCGCCTACGCTTATGTTGGGTACGCCGCCTGGTTGTGGCTGCGCAGTCGATGGGCGCCACGCCCGGTGCGCCGGGGCTCGATCGAGCCGGCCGTATCGGCGGTCATGGTGGTTCGGAATGAAGAAGCCGTGATCGCGCGCAAGCTGGAAAATTTGCTGACCCTCGACTATCCCACCGACAAAATGGAAGTCGTGGTGGTCTCCGACGGGTCGAGCGATGGCACGGCGGCGACCCTGGAACAATTCGCACAGAATGCCCGCGTACGAATTTGCCTGAAACCGGAGTCACAGGGGAAAGCTTTGGGTTTGAACGACGCGATCAAACGGGCGAGCGGAGGAATTTTGTTGTTCACCGACGCGCGCCAAACGATCGAACCAATGGCGCTACGGTTGCTGATAGAAAATTTTGCCGACCCTGCGGTCGGATGCGCGAGCGGCGAATTGATGCTGGGCGACCCCGCCAGCGGTGAGACGGGACAAGGAATGGGATTGTACTGGCGCATCGAAAAGAAGATTCGCGAAATGGAGTCGGCTTCTGGGTCGGTGGTCGGCGCGACCGGAGCGATCTACTGCGCGCGCCGCACTTTGCTCGAGCCCTTGCCCGCCGGCACAATCCTCGACGACGTGTTGCTTCCGATGCAGGTTGTGCGCCAGGGCGCGCGCGTCATATTCGATTCCCGAGCCCGCGCGTGGGATTCGCCGGACCTGGGCGGAAGCCGCGAGTTTTCCCGGAAAGTTCGTACCCTCAGCGGAAACTATCAACTGCTGCAACTTGCTCCCTGGCTGCTCGGTTCCAAAAATCCGATTCGTTTCGAATTCATCAGCCATAAACTTTCACGGCTTACAGTACCTTTCGCGCTGCTTGCCCTGCTGGTTGCCTCGCTCTGCCTGCCGCAGCTTTGGTATCGCGCGGCACTGGGCGCGCAGCTTGTGTTTTATATCTTGAGCATGCTGGCGATGGCGGGAGTGAAGTTCGGACCTTTGGCGCGCGTGGCAGATGCGGCTCGGACATTCGTGGTCTTGAATTCTGCTGCGTTGGTGGCATTCGTCAATTTTGTGACCGGCAGAAAGGCGGTCTGGGTCCGCTGACTGCCATGAGAATTCTCTGGGTCAAAGCCGATAAGCTCCTGCCCGTCGAGAACGGCGGTAACATCCGCACGTACCACATCTTGCGGCATCTATCCGCGCGGCATGAGCTTACGTTCTACTCGTACTATGGCGGGGCTGTGGACCGGGCCTACGAACGCGAATTGCAGGAGCGCCTGCCGGGTTCGGTTGCGGTCTGTACCGGCAAGCGCGAGCTTTCGGGAGTTTCACGCGGACTGGATTACCTGGCGCACCTGAATTCGCAGCCGCCCTATGCCGTGAGCCGTTTCGCCAGCTTCAAAGTGCAGGATCAGTTGCGGGCGTGGTTTCGCGAGCAGCGTTTCGATGTGGCGGTATGCGACTTTCTGGATGCGGCTGTCAATTTTCCGGGACGCCTGAACATTCCCTGTGTGCTCTTTCAGCACAATGTGGAAAGTGAAATCTGGCGCCGGCATGCGGCCACGGCTCGCAATCCCGTGAAGAAAATGATGTACGGAATGGAATTCGGCAAGATGGAGCGCTATGAGCGGATTGTCGTCCGCAAGTTCCATCACGTGGTTGCCGTTTCCGAAAGCGACCGCGCCCTCATGACGAAGTGGGTGGACGGAGAGCGAGTCACGGTCGTGCCCACGGGTGTGGACCTGGCCGAGTACCGGCCTGCTCCCGATTCGCGTGAGCCTGGCCCGGTAGTTACGTTTGTGGGTGCGATGGATTGGGAGCCCAACGTCGACGGTGTGGAATATTTTGCCAGCGAAATTTGGCCGGCCATCAAGGCCGACGTGCCCGAGGCAAGGCTCCGGATCGTTGGCCGGAATCCCGACCGGCGCGTGAAAAAGTGGGCGTCGGAGTCAATCGAGGTCACGGGACGCGTACCCTCGGTCGTGGAATACCTCCATCAGTCGTCCGTGGTGATTGTGCCCTTGCGGATCGGCGGTGGAACGCGCCTGAAGATCTACGAAGCGATGGCGACGGCGAAGGCGGTTGTTTCAACCACCGTCGGCGCGGAAGGCCTCGATGTTCATCATGGCCGTGACATCATGCTGGCCGACGATGCTCGCTCCTTCGCGCAGGCCGTGATCATGCTCTTGCGCGATCGCGAACTACGGCAGCGCTACGAACGGGCAGCATTGGAAACAGCAGCCCGTTGCGACTGGCCAGCGATTGGGGAACGCTTTCAGGAAGCCTTGCAGTCAGTGGTGCAACAAAAAAGCGCGAAGATGAACGCGGTTCCTGTGCGGTCAACATAGAAACGCAGTGCTCAACACGCAGTGCAGAAAGAAAGAGGGTTTGTGGCAATCGGCGACAACGAAACGGTAGTGGCAACGGATATTCTGGGACGTCGTAAGACGGCTCCTGTCGTCGATGCTGCCAAGGGCGCCTTCTTCTGGCTGGCGGCCTTCTTTTTCGTGTATTGCGCCCGGCCCGGAGACTGGATTCCCGGATTTAAGTACGCCCCCCTCGCAAAGATTACGGCGATCTTCGCAATGTGGGGACTTTTCTCCAGCCTGGGACGCACCAAGCGAAGTTTCAAGGACTTGCCAAAAGAAGGAAACTACCTGCTGACCATGATTGGCCTGCTCTATGTCAGCGGTTTTCTATCGCCGATCTGGAAGGGTGGGGCTGTTTCCCGCACCATCGATATTTCGAAAGTGTTTGTTGCCTGGGCTTTGACGTTTCTGCTGATCACAACCTTCGACCGCTTGCGCCGGATCATTTTTATCCAGGCGTCGTCGGTCGTTGCCATTTGCATTATTTCCATCATCAAAGGGCGTGACACGCCGCGCCTGGAAGGCGTTCTGGGAGGCATTTACTCGAATCCCAACGACCTTGCCTTCGCCATCGTCCTCTCGCTGCCATTCGCACTGGCTTTTTTTGTCAGTGCAAAGAGCATGTTTGTAAAACTGCTGTGGGTCAGCGGCATGCTGTGTATGATGGCCGCCCTGTTTCTGACCGCGTCGCGCGCGGGCTTTATCGATCTGGTGATTTGCGGCACTGTCACCTTGTGGCATTTCGGAATTCGAGGCAAGCGTTACTCCCTGATTGCCGGGACCGCAGTGATCGGTGTGCTGCTGGCGGCGACCGTGGGCGGTAAACTCTACGACCGCTTTTCCGCGCTTTCTGGCGAAAGTTCCACCGAGCAGTCTGCTTACGGATCGTACGAGGACCGCAAATACCTGATGATGCGGGCGCTCAACGGCATCGAGCACTATCCGATTTTCGGCGTGGGCGTGAATAACTTCGTGACCTATTCCGGGATCTGGCACGAAGTGCATATGACCTACCTTCAGATCTGCGTGGAGGGGGGCATCCCGTGCCTGATTCTCTATCTGATGTTCTTCGGACGCGGGTTTAAGAATCTGCAAATCCTACTCAAGACCAAGAACCTCGACGCGGACATAGTCTTATTTGTGGGAGCGCTGCATAGCTCCCTGATCGGATTCGTTGTGGGCGCGCTGTTTGCGCCCGAAGCGTATCAGTTCTTCCCCTATTTTGCCGTGGCGTTTACGGCAACATTGTTGCAAATTGTAAAGGAGCGCGAGCAAGAAGGACAAACCGGCCCGGCGTCACCGCCACCGAACAAGCCGCGTCATTTTCTGGAGACCTATGCCCACTACGGAAGAACAGGTGCAGTCACCCCTGGCCGCTGACCTACAGGCGATTCTGCGCTGCCTGAGTTGCGGTTCACAACTGGAGAACGATCAGGCTGGAGGCTATCTTTGCCCGGCCTGCAAGCGTGCCTATCCGCACGTGCAGGGGATCGCACGATTCGTGGATGCACAGCACTATGCCGCCAGCTTCGGTTTTCAATGGCATCGCTATCAGAAGACGCAGCTCGACAACGATGAAGTGCGCGAATCGGATCGTAACTTCCGTATGAAGACCGCTCTGCGTCCCGAGGAACTAAAAGGGAAGCTGATTCTCGACGTAGGCTGCGGCATGGGACGATTCGCCGAGGTCGCGACCCGCTGGGGAGCGCGCGTCGTGGGTATCGATTTGAGCGCCGCCGCGGAAGTCGCAGCCAAGAACCTTGCCGACCGCGATTTCGTTGCCTTTCAGGCCGATGTGTTCTCGCTGCCGTTTGCGCCGGAAAGCTTCGACATCATCTACAGCGTCGGCGTGTTGCATCACACTCCCGACTGCGAAGCAGCCGTCAAGGCCCTCGACAAGTATCTGAAGCCGGGTGGAATTCTTGCGGTGTGGCTGTATAGCGGCTACAACAAGTGGTATCGATTCAGCGATTTCTGGCGGCGCTATACCCACAAGATGAAGCCCGAGACTTTGCACGGCATCTTGAAAGTTGCCGTCCCAGTCTTCTACCACCTGGAGCGCGGATTGCGGCATGTGCCGCTGGTGGGAAATCCAGCGGCGGGCGCGCTGCATCATGTGTTTCCAGTGAATCGTCAAAAAGATCCGGAAGCGCGCATGCTCGATACTTTCGACTGGTACTCTCCGCGCTATCAATCCAAACACACCTACGAAGAAGTGTTTCGTTGGTATGAGGCGATGGGCATGGAAGACATGCACATCGGCGACTTTGCAATCGCCGTGCGAGGAAGAAAGCCTCTGCGGCGCGGCTAGAAGTTTGTAGACGATGCAAGTGTAGCGCCGCCGTCCCGGCGGCTGTCGTGGCGACGTCTCGCCGCCACATCGGCGAGGGGCAAGGTGCCGGTGTTACGTGAACATCACGATGAATCTCAGAAAAAAACTCGCGTACGCAGCAAGAGTCCTGCCTGGCGCAACCTGGCATGCGCTCCGCGCTGCGCCGCTCGGGCATTTGCATCTCGTGATTACGATGGCCGATCATTTCGAGCCCGCCATTGTTCCCGAAGATGGCCAGAAGCGCGCCCCTCGCGTCGAGCAGGAGCGCCGCCTGGAATGGTGGAGCCGCGAATATCCCGCGGCAGTCGACCGCTGGCGCGATCATGACGGCCGGCCTTTCGTCCACACCTACTTCTATCCCGCGGAACAATACGATGAAGGCCTGCTCCAGATGCTTGCCGAGCACTGCCATGCTGGCTGGGGCGAGGTGGAAGTGCATTTGCACCATGGCATGACGGAACCGGATACCGCTCAGAACACTCGGCACATTCTGACCGAATTCCGCGACTATCTGGCGACTCGCCATCGCTGCCTCGCGCTCGAAGAGGGTGACGACCGGCCGCGCTACGCTTTCGTGCACGGAAACTTTGCGCTGGCGAACTCCGCGGGCGGCCACTTCTGCGGCGTTGATTCCGAAATGAAGATTCTCGGCGAAACCGGGTGCTACGCTGATTTCACCCTGCCCACAGGCCTCTACCATCCCGCGCAGACCAGCAAGACAAATTCGCTCTACGAATGTGCGTTGCCGTTGGACCAGGCGGCTCCCCATCGGGAAGGGAAGGATCTGTCCGCTGGGCATATGCCGCGCACGTTCCCGCTGATCGTGCAAGGACCGCTGCTGGCAGACTGGAAAGCAGGCCTCCGTTCGCCGGGAAGATTGATTGAGACCAGCGCGATTACTCGCCCTATTCCGATGAGCCTGCGCCGGCTGGCACTCTGGAAACAGGCGCGCATCACCGTAAAGGGGCGTCCCGACTGGCTCTTCATCAAGCTGCACTGCCACGGCATGGACCCGACGCAGAAAGATTCCGTCGTCGGTGATTCATTCAAAAAGTTCCTTCAGGAACTGGTGAGTGGCGCGACCGAACGAAATGAGACGCTGCATTTTGTAAGCGCTCGGGAAATGACCAATATTGCCCTGGCGGCCTGTAGCGGGAAAGAAGGTAGTCCCGGCGAGTATCGCGACTACCGCTTCAAACGGATTGTGAACGTGCCCCAAGCCACGGAGAAGTGGAACTTGCCTTCCGTGGCCGTGAAAGGATAGAAGCAAGACATGTGTGGAATCGCGGGAGTCGTCAGCGCAACTAGGGAGAGCAACATCACCGAAGCTCTGGTGCGCCATATGTGCGACCAGATCGTCCATCGCGGACCGGACGATGAGGGCATCTATGTCGCGGACGGCGCCGGATTGGGCATGCGGCGACTTAGTATCATCGACTTGTCCGGCGGACACCAGCCTGTCTTCAACGAAGATCGCAGCGCCTGGATTGTTTTCAACGGCGAAATCTTTAACTTCCTCGATCTTCGTCCCGAGCTGGAAAAACGCGGTCATCGCTTCTACACAAAATCCGACACCGAAGTCATTATTCACCTGTACGAAGAGATGGGCGCCGACTGCGTGCAGAAGCTGCGCGGCATGTTCGGACTCGCCATCTATGACAAGAACAAACGAAAACTGATTCTCGCGCGCGACCGCCTGGGTAAGAAGCCGCTCCACTACGCGCTGCACAAGGGCAAGCTGTATTGGGCTTCTGAAATCAAGTCCATACTGGCCGTCGCTCCGGAACTTGCCGAAGTAAATTCGCAGGGGCTGCTCGAGTACCTCTATTACGGATACGTGCCCGATCCCATCACGGCTTTCACCGGCATTCAAAAACTGCCGCCCGGACATTTGCTCGAGTTTGAAGATGGCAAAATACAGATCCGCCAGTACTGGGATTTACCTGAGTTCGGTACGCATTCTCCGAAGAGTGAAGAAGAGTGTCTGGAAGAATTGGAGTGGCGGCTGTTTGAAGCGACCAAGATCCGCCTCATCTCGGATGTGCCGCTGGGGGCGTTCCTGAGCGGCGGAACGGACTCGTCGATCGTCGTCGCCATGATGGCCCGTGCCAGTTCTGGTCCGGTAAAGACATTTTCCATCGGCTTCAAGAAAGACGATTTCAACGAAGCCGACTATGCCCGTATCGTCGCCCGCAAGTTTGGCACCGATCATCACGAGATGATCCTCGAACCGGACGTAGTGAACACGGTGGAACACCTTACGAGTTCACTCGAAGAGCCCTTCGGCGACTCCTCCATGCTGCCCACGTACTACGTTTCGCAGATGGCGCGGCAGCATGTGACAGTCGCCCTTTCCGGCGATGGCGGAGACGAAATCTTTGCCGGCTACGATCGCTATCGCATCCATTCGAACCGTCAAATCTTTGAACACATCCCCGATTGGGCACGCAAGTTTTATCGCGACCAGGTCTTCCCGCGCTTGCCCAACAGCATGCAAGGACGAAAACTCAGCTATAACATTTCATTGCCCTGGCAGGAACGTTATGTGGATGGCTTGTCGTTCGTGCCGGCGTTCGAACGTGACACGCCGCTGCTGTCGGAAGACTTCCGCGTTATTCTTCGCCGCAGCGACGACCCGGCGAACGTTCTGCGCCGCTACTTTGCGAAAGCGCCGGCAAAGGATCCCGTCAGCCAACTCCTCTATGTTGATGCGAAAACCTACATGGTGGCGGACATTTTGACCAAAGTAGATCGCATGAGCATGTTGAACTCGCTCGAAGTGCGCGTCCCGATTCTCGATCACGAATTTGTCGAGTACGCGACCAGCCTCACCGTGGATTGGAAGCTGCGCGGCAACAAGCAGAAGTACATCCTGCGCAAACTAGCCGAGCGCGTGGGCGTGCCGCGGGAAGTTCTTTATCGCCAAAAGCAGGGATTCTCGCTCCCTCTCGTACACTGGATGCGGAACGAACTCAAAGACATGCTGATGATCCTACTCGAGCCGCGCACTCTCGAACGCGGTTACTTCGTTGCGGACGGAGTTCGCAAGCTGATGGACGATCACTTGCATCGCGGACGTACGATGACGGGCCGCCTCTGGCGCCTCCTGATGTTCGAGTTGTGGCATCGTAACTTCCTGGAGAAATTTGTGCGCCCGGCGGGATTGTTTTCTCTTCCGGTGGTCGCCGACTCGCGGCGGCAAGCGCCGAACACCGCTCCAGTCCTGGCTTCTGCCCCGGCGGGAGAATGACCTGGTGGCAACCAGCCATGCCGCCAGCGTAACTTCGAATCGGTCCGCGCGGTCTCCTGTCAGCCTTTTCCTGATGACCAACACCTTCGAGACGGGTGGGTCCGAGCGCCAGTTTGCGGTTCTTGCCCAGAATCTCAACCCGGGAGAATTCCAACTTCATCTTGGTTGTATTCGGCGTGCTGGCCCATTCGCGGAACTGTTTGGGCCGGTGCCGGAGTTTCGCCTGGGCGGGAGCCTCTTCGGATGGAAGTCGTTGCGCACCCGCTTCCGCCTGAGCCGTCATCTGCGACGCAACAAAATACAGATCGCGCACGCGTTCGACTTCTATACCAACATGACTCTGATACCAGCTGCCAGACTGGCGCGCGTTCCGGTCGTGATTGGCAGCCACCGCCAGATCGGAGATTTGCTGACCCCAGCCCAGTTTCACGCGCAGGCTGCTGCGTTCCGCTTTTGCGATGCGGTAGTATGCAATTCGCACGCCGCGGCGGACCGCTTGGCTGCCAGCGGCCTGTCTCGCGACAAACTGGTGGTGATTGGAAACGCGCTGCCCGCTGATGTATTTGTCCCCGCCGTTCCCGCGTTGCCGCGGCGTTCCGACGTGCTGCGCATCGGTATGGTGGCCCGGATGAACGCGCGCTATAAAAATCATTCGGGATTTCTTCGCATCGCCGCGCGAATTCGCCAGGTGTCGCCGCAGACGGAGTTCATCCTGGCGGGCGATGGACCTCTTCGCCAGGAACTAGAGCGCGAAGCCCGCGACCTCGGCCTGGCCCAATCGGTTCACTTCCTTGGAGACCGGCGCGACATCGCAGCGGTGCATGCTTCCATGGACGTGGCGGTGTTAACGTCAGACTCCGAAAGTCTATCCAACGTGATTCTGGAAGCGATGGCCGCTGGGTTGCCTGTTGTTGCGTACCGCGGCGGCGGCAATCCAGAGTTGATCGACGAACAACGCGGCGTTCTGGTGGCGGCGGGGGATGAAGGCGACTTTGCCGCCGGCGTTCTTCGTCTACTCCATCAACCAGCCCTCCGCGAACAATTGGGTCGCAACGCACGACAGTTTGTGGAAGAAAAATTTGGCCTCGAACGAGTGCTCAATCGCTACCAGGAACTTTACGCAACGCTGCTTCAAAAGAAAGGCGTACGAATATCCGCAGCATGACTGTGCCCGCGAAATCCAGTTCAATTCGGAAACTGAAGGTCGCAATCGTAGCGCCCAGCCTGCGTTACGTCGGCGGACAGGCCGTGCAGGCCGACTTGCTGATGCGGCTGTGGCAGGGCGATCCCGACGTGGACGTTACATTCATCGGCGTCGACCCACCTCTGCCGCGGTTGCTGAAATGGGCGGAACGCATTCCCGGCCTGCGAACTGTCCTGCGGGAGCCAATCTATTTCCTGCACCTATGGCGCGGTCTGAAAGATGTGGACATCGCGCACATGTTTTCCGCATCCTAC
>JAYTFO010000044.1:0-5234 GCA_043734305.1 Acidobacteriota bacterium
CTTTCCTCCCTGCGGGAAGAGCTTCTGGGCCCGATGCGGCTCATCGTGATCGTATTAATGGCGACCGTGGGATTTGTTCTGCTGATCACATGCGCCAACGTCGCGGGCCTGCTTCTATCGCGCTCCGTGCCCCGTCAGAAGGAAATTTCGATTCGTACCGCGCTGGGTGCGGGGCGCGCGCGCATTGCCCGTCAACTTCTGACGGAGAGTATCTTGCTGGCCTCAGCGGGTGGAGGCGCGGGCCTGCTGGCAGCCTATTGGGCTGTACCGGCCATCATTGCCGCTGTTCCGCAAGAGGCAATGCTTTCGATGCCGGCGCTGCAGGGATTGACTGTGCGAGGCGAAGTACTGTGGTTTTCGTTCGTAGTGTCGCTGTTAACCGGAATTTTATTTGGCCTGGCTCCGATTCTCCAAACCTTCAAGATTGATCTTCGGCAGTCGTTGCAAGAGGTTACTCGAAGTGCGACGGGTACGTTGCATCATCGATTGCGTAGTGCGCTGGTGATTTCGGAAGTGGCGCTGGCGGTCGTGCTGCTGGTTAGCGCGGGCTTGATGCTCAAGAGCCTGCGGCGGGTGTTGAATAACGATCCGGGATTCAACACGCAGAACCTGCTGACTTTGGCTCTGGTGTTACCGGACAAAGCATATTCGGAAACATCGCGGATGCTGAACTTTCAACATCTACTTCTGCAAAGGGCGAACAGTCTGCCCGGAGTGATGGGTGCGGCGGCTGTGAGTGTCGTCCCTCTGTCTGGTGCTGGGAATACTTCGCGGTTTGATCTGGAGGGCCATCCCAAGAGCAGCGGTGGCGAGGAATATGAGGCGAACACTCGCGATATCACTCCGAATTACTTCTCCGTGATGGGGATCTCTTTGCGGGCAGGCCGTTTCCTGAATGGAACGGATACGGAAAAATCAACGCACGTTGTCGTGGTCAACCAGGCGATGGCGGACTTGGTCTTTCCTCATCAAAATGCGATCGGGAAACGAATCAACTTTACTTACACCAGCGACCCGAACCTGTGGCAAATCGTGGGGGTGGTTGGCAATGAGAACGTCGGGCGCTTGGATGAAAACCCCAGCCCCGTGATCTATGACACCTTCGAACAGAGTCCGTCCAACTACTTCAGTTTGCTAGTTCGCACCCAACAGAATCCGGCGGCGCAGGTCAACGCGGTAACCCATGCGGTAAGGGAGATCGATCCCGACGTGCCAGTGTACGGCATCGCCAGCATGGCACAGATCATTTCCGAATCTCCGATGATGATGTTGCGGTCGTATCCGGCCTACTTGCTGGGAGTGTTTGCGGGCTTGGCGCTGCTACTCGCGGTGTTGGGCCTTTACGCATTGCTGGCATATTCAGTGGCCCAACGCACGCGCGAACTCGGAATCCGAATGGCTTTGGGCGCACAGCAGAGAGATGTCCTGCGTCTGATTCTCGCCAATGGGGTGAAGCTCGCCATGATTGGCACTGTGCTCGGTATCGCTGGCGCACTGGCAGCGGGGCAGGTGATTGCCAGCTTGTTGTTCGGCGTAGGACCGGCTGACGTTCCAACCTTTGCGGGAGTGTGCCTGGTACTCATGATCGCAGTGATATTCGCCAGCTACATTCCAGCTTTGCGCGCAACCAGGATCGATCCCATGGTGGCGCTGCGCTACGAATAAGAGGAGTGGACTGCAATGACCGGCCTTTATCAGGATCTCATCTTCGGACTGCGCATGATGCGCAAGAACCCGGGCTTTACGGCTCTGGCAGTCGTCACACTCGCCTTGGGGATTGGCGCCAGTACCGCCGTGTTCAGCAACGTCAATGCATTGCTGCTGCGGCCTTTTGCATTTCCGGAGTTGGATCGGGTGGTCGCCGTTTGGGAAACCGTACCCAAGCAGGATGCGACCAGTGTGAACGCGGCGCCCGCAAACTTCCGCGACTGGACCGAGCAGAGCAAAACTTTCGAGCACCTGGCCGCTCTGCATGGCTGGAATGCCAATCTGACCGGCGATGGTCTGGCGGAACGAGTAGAGGGATTCCAGGTCACACCCGATTTTTTTCCCCTGCTCGGAATCGCGCCGCAACTCGGACGGCAGATCGGCAGCGTCGACTTTCAGCACGGGACAGCGCCCGTCATAGTCATCAGTCACGGATTCTGGCAGAGGCATTTGGGCGCCGACCCGAACATCGTGGGCCGGAGCCTGCTCCTCAATGGACAGAAATTCACCGTGATCGGCGTAGCTTCTCCCGACCTCGACTTTCCCTCGGGCGCTGAAACCTGGGTGCCGCTCGATCTGACTGCCGCCACCGGCATTGATCGTGGAAATCACTATCTACAAGTGATTGGCCGACTCAAGTCCGGAACCTCAATTTCACAAGCGCAGGCGGACTTGCAGGCCATCGCGGAGCGCCTCGGACAACAACTCCCCAACACCAACGGCGGCCACGGGATCAGAGTTGTAGGGTTGGTGGAAGATCTCACGTTCGGCACCCGGCAGTTTGTGCTGGTGCTGATGGGCGCGGCGATTTTCGTTCTTCTGCTGGCCTGCGTCAATGTTGCGAACCTGCAACTGGCCCGCGTCTCCGGCCGCCAGAAAGAGATGGCCGTTCGCATCGGCCTGGGAGCGAGCCGTTGGCAACTCATCCGGCAACTGTTGGTGGAGAGTGTGCTGCTGTCGCTCGCCGGCGGCGCGGCCGGACTGTTGCTTGCCAAGTGGGGAATGGATCTCACCCGGCGTGCCCTTCCGCCCTTCATCGTGCAACACATCGCAGGATTGAAACACCTCGATATTGATTCCCGAGTGCTCTGGTTCACGTTCGCGGCGGCGTTAGTGTCTGGAGTGATCGCGGGCCTCGCACCCGCGCTGCGCTTCTCGCGCGCCGAACTCAGCGACGTCCTCAAAGAAAACACGCGCTCCGCAAGTTCGAGCGCCGGTACGGGACGCCTGCGGACCTTGCTGGTAGTGTCCGAGGTTGCGCTGGCTTTGGTCCTGCTCGTGGGAGCGGGCCTCATGGTGACGGGCTTCCACAATCTGCTCACCGTGGAGATGGGATTCGACCGCACCCGCGTGCTCACCTTCCACGTGGCGTTGCCGGAAGAAAAGTACACCAAGAAAGATCAGATCGCCGGATATTTCGATCGAGTGTTGCGCGAAGTGCAGTCCGTA
This sequence comes from Acidobacteriota bacterium, assembly GCA_043734305.1. Taxonomy (GTDB): domain Bacteria; phylum Acidobacteriota; class Terriglobia; order Terriglobales; family Acidobacteriaceae; genus Acidiflorens. The sequence goes on from JAYTFO010000044.1 coordinate 3,157, forward strand.
CCCGGCGTGGAATCGGTCGCCTGCGCGACCAGCCTGCCTTCCGGATGGACCTGGAACTGGACGGAATACACCGCCGAAGGCCGTCCGCCGACGTCGGCCAGCGAGCGCCCCTCCGCCGTTTCTCAAATCGTAACTCCAGATTTTTTCCGAATCCTGCGTGTGCCGCTCTTAGAAGGACGGCTGCTCTCCGCGCAGGATAGTAAAGACTCCCCGCCCGTTGCAGTCATCAGCAAGGCCATGGCTCGCGACAATTGGCCGGGACAGAGTCCACTCGGCAAGCACGTCAAGCTGGGTCCGCTGGGTGGAACGGAACCCGAGCGCATGGTGGTCGGCGTGGTGGGGGATGTCCGATCGTCAGGATTCGACGATCACCCTGACCCCACAACTTACGTTCCCTTCGCGCAGGCGCCGCAAGCGTCTTCGGTCATGGTAGTGCGCACAACGACCGATCCTTTGGCGATGGTCTCGACCGTGATGGCGCGCGTGCGCAGCGTCGATTCGGACGAACCCCCTTACGACGTGCGCAGCCTGGAGCAGGTCATCTCCGACAACGTCAGCGGCGTAGAACTGTCCGCCCACATGATGATGGTTTTCGGCTTCACCGCTCTGGTGCTAGCGGCGGCTGGGATTTTCGGCGTCATGTCGTACTCGGTGACCCAGCGTACCCACGAAATCGGCGTCCGCATGGCGCTGGGGGCGCGCCGTTTCGATGTCCTGAAACTCGTGGTCGGAAGGGCAGTCAAAATGGCGGCCGTTGGTCTCGCCATCGGTGTCGCGATGGCGCTCGCCCTGACCCACGCGCTTTCAAGCCTTCTATTCGGCGTGATTCGGATCGATGGCTACGTATTCGTCTTACTGACCGTCACGCTCGCGACGGTGGCAGCGATCGCGGCCTACATTCCCGCACGCTGGGCGAGCAAAGTAGATCCGATGCAGGCGCTGCGCTGCGAGTGACAAGAGTGAGGAACTCTATGGGAACGATTGTTCAGGATTTGCGCTACACCTTTCGCCAGCTTCGCAAGAATGCCGGCTTCACCGCCACCGCTATTCTCACTCTGGCGCTGGGCATCGGAGCGAACGTCGCGGTCTTCAGTGTGATCAACGCCACTCTGCTGAACCCGAGCGGCATTCCGCACCCCGACCAGGTCGTCGCTGTGCGCGCGAAATATTCGCTCGGAGACCTTAGCAACATCGGTATCTCTCCTCCTGATTTTGGCGATGCCGTTACTGGCAAGGACATTTTCACTTCGGCCGCCGTGATGCAAAGCAGTGCTTTCAATTACACCGCCAGCGGCACAACGCCGGAACGCCTCACCGGGGCGTCGGTTTCGTGGCAGTGGTTCGATGTTTTCTGGGCGCGTCCGCATCTGGGACGCCTGTTTCGTCCGGAAGACGACCAGCCCGGCGCGAATCACGAAGTCGTTCTCTCGTACGCCACTTGGAAGCGTCGCTTCGGCGGCGACCCCGCTGTCGTCGGCCGCACGCTTCTTCTGAATCAGGAGTCCTACCAGGTCGTCGGAGTCATGTCTCCAAATTTCAACTGGCCCAATCAAGCCGAACTCTGGGTCCCAATCGCCTTGGCAAGCGGCGACTACTTCGACAACAAACTCCGCTATAACGAGTATCTCTTTAGCGTTGCCCGACTTCGTCCCGGAGTAACCGCAGCCCAGGCCAGTTCCTATCTGGCGCTTCGATCTTCGCAACACATCGCATCCGAGGGCCAGAACAGTTATGGGCAGGTTTCCGGTTGGGGAATGTTCTGCCTGCCGCTCACTGAGTTCGTTGCCGGTGACATGCGCAAGCCTTTATTTCTTCTGCTGGCTGCAGTCTTGTCGGTTCTGCTGATCGCGTGTGCGAATATTGCGGGCTTGCAACTCGCACGGGCTTCCGGAAGGCAGCGCGAAGTCTCGATTCAGATTGCGCTCGGGGTGAGCCGAGCCCGGCTGATCCGCTATGCATTGCTCGAAAGCCTGCTGCTCGCGGCCGGAGGAGTAATTCTGGGCATGGCCATCGCCTGGACCGCCATTCCGTTGCTACTTCTGCTTGCTCCTCCGAGCATGGCTCAAAACGTCACCATC
>JAYTFO010000045.1:0-9173 GCA_043734305.1 Acidobacteriota bacterium
ACGTCCACCAGCACCGGCAAGGCATTTGCGAACAACACGGCGCTTGCTGTCGCTACGAAAGTAAAGTTGGGGACGATCACCTCGTCGCCGTGGCCGATACCAAGCGCGGCGATGGTGACTTCCAGCGCGGCCGTTCCGTTGGTTACGGCAATCCCGTGTCGCGCCCCGTGATAGCGCGCGAACGCTTGCTCAAACTCCAGTGTCTGGGTCCCCGGCGTGCGCCACCAGACGCGGCTCTCCAGCACTTCCTGCAGGGCGCGGCGTTCGCGGTCGTCGTACTGCGGCCAGACTGGGAAGGGCTTGCGCTTGGTCTTTGCGCCCCCGAGCAATGCCAATTCCGACATCGTGTTCTCCTTCGCGAAAATGGTTAGTACTGGACGAATCCGGTCGCGTAGCGGAACGCCTCGACGTAGTGGCCGTCTTTCTTCGGCTGTTCGTCGCGCATTTCTTTCTTCGCCTTTTCCAGATCGGCGGGCTCCCAGTCCGGACGGTATTTGTTAACCGCCGGTTCAAACTGGCTGACCTGCTTCGTGCCTGCCTCACACTTCAATTCCGCAACGCTGTCAATGTTTACGAAATAGTTGGCTTCCTGCGGGGAAGGATAGAAAAAATACATTTCCGGAACCTTGTAAGGCTGGAGTCCCTGCTGCAGTTTCTGATTGGGAAAATAAAGCCAGAACTCAGCGGCGCGTACGGCATCGATGGTGTTGAACGCCGCCATCCGATGGTCGCTCTTGTGCCAACGTTCGTACCACTCCCCGGGGTCGACGCTCATCAATACGTCGGGACGAATGCGCCGGATGATGGCGGTGGCTTCCTCGGTCAGTTTGGGTTGAGGAGCATACTCCAGCATGCCGTCGTCATATCCCATCCACATGATGTTTTCTTTGGGTGTGCCGAGTAGCCCTTCGGAGACCTCCTCTTCGGCACGGCGGATCTGAGCCAGTCGCTGCGAGTTCATGTCGGGATCGTACGAACCCTTGTCGTCGTTGGTGTAGATGACGATGTACACCTTATTGTGATTGCGATTGAGGAGCGCGATCGTTCCGCCCGCTCCGAAAACGTCGTCGTCCGGATGGGGGGTGAACAGAAGGATGGTTTTGTCGTGCATCTGCTCCAGACGTTGTGCCTGTCCGAAGATCAGGGTCGGGACCGATAACAATGCGAACAGCCAAAGCAAGGCAGATCTCATGTACGTAGTTCTCCGCGTGAAAAACATTTCACCAAGCCAAGTAAGGTAACGCAAAATAGGCGTTGCGTCATCTGCCCTTTGCGGCCGATGTGACTCGTGGTTGTGGCATCGTCAAACTGGCCATCAATTGCTTGACAGCGCCAGCATACTCGTATAACCAATAGCCTCACAGTTTTTTGAATTCCCTGTAATGTGACCCCGGGAGGTACACATGCTGCCTCGACTCGACCTTTCTGCTGTTCTGGTCTCGGTTGTGCTGGCCCTGAGCTTATCTACTACGGTTGTCGCGCAGGTGGACCGCGGTGCGATTGTCGGCACGGTGACGGATCAGGTAGGAGCGCGAGTCGCAGATGCACACGTCACTATAACCAACCTCGCTGCCAATCAATCCACGACCGCGACCACGGATGCCGAGGGCAACTTTGCGGCCAACTTGCTGCGCATTGGAACCTATTCGATCAGCGCGGAGAAACAGGGATTTCAGAAAACGATCCAGCAGAATGTGGAAGTCGGCGTGAACCAGACGGTGCGCGTGGAGCTCGCACTGAAAGTCGGCTCCTCCGGTGAAACCCTGGAAGTAACCGGGGCGGCACCACTGCTCCAGACGGAAGCTTCTTCGCTGGGCACGATCGAAACCACCCGCAGAATTTCGGAACTCCCGCTGAATGGGCGCAACTTTATTCAACTTGCTTACCTGGGGCCGGGAGCCAATGGCGGAGTGACTGGGTCCAATGTGAGCGGGGGAGTGTTTGAAAACGAGCGCGCGAACGAAGCCATCTCCGTCAATGGGCTGCGTGTGTCGAATAACAATTTTCTGCTGAACGGCGTGGACAACAATGAATTCGGCTTGGGCGGAACCATCGCCCTTCCGCCGCCGGATGCCATCCAGGAGTTCCGCACCGAGGAGAACTCCATGACCGCCGAATTCGGGCGTGGCGGAGCCGCGGTCAACGTGGTGACCAAGTCCGGCGCCAACCAGATTCACGGCGGAGTGTACGAGTACTTCCGCAACGATAAGCTCGACGCCCGCAATGTTTTCAGTCAGGAGGCCACGCCTTTTAAGCGCAACCAATTCGGCGCGTTCCTGGGTGGACCCATCCGCAAGAACCGCACGTTCATCTTCGGTGATTACGAAGGCTCGCGGCTGCGCGAAGCAGCGCCGTTTGTTTCGACGGTCCCAACGCTCGACCAGCGCAACGGCGACTTCAGTGGAATTCTGGGCGGGCAAGCCGTAGACGCAAACGGCGATCCCCTTGTCGACGCGCTCGGCCGGCCCGTCTACGTCAACGAGATTTATGATCCCATTATTCCACAAGGCGGTATTGCCAGGAATGGCTTTGGATTTGACCCAGTCACCGGATTTCCGATCCCAGGATTAGCCAACATCATTCCAGGGGCTAGGATCGATTCGGTGGGCCAGAACATCGCCAGGTACTATCCTGAGCCCACCAGCACCGATACTTCGAACAATTATGTTGCCAACCAGAATCACGTGAACGATCAGGGCTCCTTTGGTATCCGTGTGGACCACCGCTTCCGCGAGCAAGACCAGATCTTTGCCGCCTACAGCTTCGATGACATTCGCAGTTCGCGGCCGGGTCCGCTGGGCGACAAAGGCGGGTCCGACTGTTGTCCGAGCCAGAGCAAGGTGCGCGCCCAGCACCTCGGACTCGGATACACCCACACGTTTTCGCCGCAAGTCTTGAATGACCTGCACGGCGGCTACTTCCGCTACGCAGTCAATGCGCTGCCTTTCAATTTTGGAAAGAATGTTGGCTCGGAGACACTCGGGATCCCGAACGCAAATCGCGGAGACGCCAATTCTTCTGGCTTGACTAACATTGATGTAGCAGGGATTGCGTCACTGGGAGACTCTGAATTTCTTCCAGAGCATGCCTTCGAGAATATCTTCCAGGTAGCGGACGCACTGACGTGGGTTAGGGGCAAACACTCGCTGAAGTTCGGCGTGGACTTCCGCCGCCAGCAGCGCAACTTCTACCAGGTGACTGCTCCCCGTGGATTCTTCGGCTTTGGCGGCAATTACACCAGCGATCTCAACAGCGGGACACAAGGCAGTGGAGTGGCCGATTTGCTGCTGGGATATCCGCAGCAGACGTCGCAGGATTTTCTTTCCGGGCTTTACCCAACGCGGTACTGGGACCTCTCGGAATTTGTGCAGGACGACTGGCGTGTTCGGCCCAACCTGACATTGAATCTCGGATTGCGCTACGAAATTACAGCACCTGCCAACGGGCGCGTCGGAAACTTTGACCTGAATCGGGCCATCGTCGTCACTTCCTACGGATCGGGCGCGGTTTCTCATGGCGGCGTGCAGTTTGACAAGAACAATCTGGCACCTCGTTTAGGATTCGCCTGGTCTCTGCCGCATAACACTGTGCTGCGCGGAGGGGCGGGCATTTTCTATTCCGCGGAAGCCAACATCTTCGACGACCTTGGCCTGAATCCACCGCAGCTCACTTTCTACGCGCAGACCTACAACCCGGGGGCAGTCCCCGCTCCAACGCAACTGGTATCCAACGGCTTTCCGGACACGCTGCCGCCGGGCGATGCCATCCATATCTCCGGCCCGGTTAAGACAACCGGCGCCCGGCGAACCATTCCCACGATTTACGAATGGAACCTGACCGTGCAGCACCAGTTCGCCCAGAATTGGGTTGCCCAAATTGGCTACGTAGGCACCCGCGCGTACCACTTGTGGAATCACGAAGCCAGCGACTTGAACCAGCCGCTGCAAAACCTCGACACGAATTTCTGCGGAACCGTCGATGATACCGGCGCCTGCACTCAGCCCAATTTTGGCCGTCGATATTTCGATGTGCAACCGAACCTTACGGCGGTCCTGCCACTCGATTACGCCCAGTTGCACATGTTCTACAACGCCTTCCAGGCCTCCTTGAACAAACGTTTCTCGGGTGGCTTCAACCTGCTCGCTGCCTACACCTGGGCTAAGAATCTGGGCAATGCGGACGGCAATGTGGGCGGTGCGATTCAGGACTCGTACCATGCCAACCGGGAATACGGCCCGGTCTCGCCCGATCTGCGTCAGCGCTTCTCGATCAGCTACATCTATGAACTGCCCTTTGGGCGCGGCCGGAAATTTCTGGCGGGGATGCATGGCGTCACCGAAGCTATGCTCGGCGGCTGGCAGATTTCCGGGATCACCGCGATCCAGAGCGGCGAAGCCGTCACCGCCGTACTTTCCTCCGATGTGACCAACAGCGGCAGTTTCAGCCCGCGACCCAATCAAATTCACAGTCCTTATGACTTCAACTTCATCCCAGACATGGCGGCCTTCACCGACCCCAACGGGTTCAACTGCACCCCTGGCAAACAGACTCTGCAGTGCTGGTACAACCCGGAAGCATTTACCACCCCGGACCTGGCTCAAGACCAGAACTCGGCGCGCCAGTTCGGGAATTCGCGCATCGGCAACCTGCGCGGCCCGGACCTGGTGAACTTCGACTTCGTGTTACAGAAGAACTTCAAAATCTACGAATCGCAGCAGCTGGAATTCCGGGCCGAGTTCTTTAATATTTTCAACCATCCGAATTTCGGTCTGCCGGGCACCAATCCCGATGTGCCGGGCGGCAACAGCGTAACCAGCACCGCGACTGACAACCGTCAAATAGAATTTGCGTTGCGCTACACGTTCTAAGGCCAAAGCTCCTACAGGAGGCATGATGCCCGAACTGCGGGCGGCGTTGATTGGTGCCGGGTTCGTCGGTCGGGCCCACTTGGAGGCTCTGCGGCGCCTTGGAATTCCGATCACAGGCGTACTCGGTAGTTCTCCGGCACGGGGCCAGGAAACCTGTCAGTTGCTGGGCTTGCCGAGGGCCTATGTGAGCCTTCAGGAACTCGCTTCTGATCCGAGCATCGATGTGGTGCATGTTTGTACTCCCAATCATCTTCACTATGAGCAGGTCAGTACTCTGCTGCGCGCCGGCAAACACGTGATGTGTGAAAAGCCCCTCGCCATGGACACCGGGCAAAGTGCAGCGCTCATCGAATTGGCTCGCACCGAAGGCCGGATCGCGGGCGTTGCTTACAATCTGCGTTATTACCCGCTCTGCCAGGAGGCACGCTCGCTGATCGCGCACGGTGCGATAGGAGAACCGCGACTGGTGCGCGGAGGCTTCCTCCAGGACTGGCTGTTTTATCCGGCCGACTGGAACTGGCGTCTGGAGCCACATCTGGGTGGTGACCTGCGCGCGGTGTCCGACATCGGAACGCACTGGCTCGATCTCACCACATGGTTGACTGGCCGCCGCGTACGCGAGGTTTGCGCCGATCTGGCCACCGTCATACCGGTGCGGCAACGTCCCCTAGGCCGCACAGAAACTTTTCAGAGCGCGGCGGGCGCAACCGATCCTGTATCCATCTCGACCGACGACTATGCCTCGGTGCTCTTGCATTTTGAGGGCAGTCTGCGCGGCGTGATGACGGTTTCCCAAGTGAGCGCCGGTCGCAAGGCGCTTCTCGAATTTGAGATCAGTGGTTCAGAAGGATCTCTGGCCTTCAATTCGGAATCGCCGAATGAGTTGTGGCTCGGGCGGCGCAATGAAGCAAATCGGATTTTGCTGAAAGACCCGTCCCTGATGAGCATTGACTCCCGTGCCTATGCGAATTATCCCGGCGGCCACGCCGAGGGATATCCCGATACCTTTCTGAATCTGTTCCGAGACTTTTACGCTTACATCAAGAGTGGAGATGCTTTGTTTTCTCCTTCATTTCCAACGTTTCAAACGGGGCATGAGGAACTGATTCTCTGCGAAGCCATTGCACACAGCGCGCGCGCGCGGCAGTGGGTGAGCGTGGAGTGAACCAACCCCGTTGCGCGTTCCGACTTCCCAGATCAGCCGGAACGGCCGCGTTCACGCACGATGGAGTCGCTGGAGTTGCGCTGAAAGAACTGCGCGGTTTCCAGCGGATACATCTGGCGCCCGGGGAAGGGAAGGCAGTGACGTTCACCTTTCGTGATCGCGATCTCAGCGTTGTGGACTCCGACGGAACGCGGCGCATCGTCAAAGGAAACATTAAAGCGTGGATCGGTGGCGGACAACCCTTTACGGAAGAAGCAGGCAAGATCGCGAGTGATGGCGTGAATACTCAACTCGGAATCACGTCTGAAAGGGTGCTCCCTGAATAACCGCACGCTGACGCGAAATTAGTCCGCTTATGCGACGTGATTCTCTAACGTACCGATCCCATCGATGCTGATGCGGATCGTGTCGCCGCTGGCCAGCGTAAAGTCATCGCCGGGAACGATGCCAGTTCCGGTGAACACGCTAAGTTGGTGCGCTGGTATTCCGCGACCGAGTGGATAGAAACCAATTGCGCGTGTTAGGTTATTGGGGCCACGGCGTACGATGTGGGGAGCGTAGTAGCGGTCGAGAGCACGATGAAAAGAGAGTATATGAAGAAAATAGTTTTAGGACTCGGTCTTCTGGCCGTGCTGGCATTGCCGGCAGCGGCGCAGAAAAAGGAACAGGAACGCGTTGAGAATGCCGGCAAGGTGATGTCTGAGATTTTGAATATTCCAGACAACATCCCGCAGAGTGTGCTCGACAAGGCTAACTGTGTGGTCATCCTGCCCACGGTTTTGAAATTTGCGATTGGCATTGGCGGAAGCTATGGCCGAGGTGTGATGACCTGCCGTGGTGGCAAGAGTTTCCACGGTCCGTGGGGCACGCCGACCATGATCGCCCTTGAGGGCGGAAGCTTCGGATTGCAACTGGGCGGACAGGCCACTGATTTTGTTCTGCTCCTGATGAGCCCACGCTCCGCCGACAACATCCTGACCAGCAAGGTTAAGATTGGCGGCGATGCTTCCGCTGCCGCCGGTCCGGTCGGGCGGAATGCCTCGGCTGAAACCGATGTCACCCTGCGGGCTGAGATCCTGTCGTATTCCCGCGCCCGCGGACTTTTCGCCGGAATCTCTCTGGAGGGTTCGACCCTTCGTCCTGACAATGACGCGAACGAGAATCTCTACGGAAAAAAAGTGAGCGCAAAAGACGTCGTTCTGAAGGGCACCATCCCAGCGCCGCCATCCGCACACAGACTGCTGGCAACGCTCAACAAGAAGTCTCCTAAAAACAAGTCGAAAAACTAGGCCTTGTCTCACAAAGGTTCAGCGGTCCCGAGGCTTCTTTTCCTTGGGGCCTCAAGGCCCTCGGAGAATCGGCTTCACACTGGCCGCGTTGTTGATGGTGTTTAGCCTGGCCGGCACGTCCTCGCCCGACGTTGTTCGGCCCGACCAGTTGGACCGCCGTTCGTGCGCTTCCTACTTTCCCTCGAGCGCGACCTGCGCGCCCAATCCCGTTCTTTTTGTGAAATCCGCCGCACGTTCTGCTAAAATATGAACAATCCGGTGGGGGCTAAGTGCTGAAATTGAGCCACTTTGGCTGCTTCAGGTTTTGGACCCCGGGATGCTACACGTAAGATGGCCCTCCCCCTGTTATTCCCGAGAACTCGGTGTTGATAGGAATGCGATTGAGCGGCCCTGGCACTGAAAAATCCGTGCGCAGAAAGCGCAGTTGGTACCGTCGGCGCCTGCGTATCCGGCGTGCCCTGATGACCGGCGGGATGCTTCTGGCGCTGCTGGCGGTGTGCTGGCAAAGCGTCGCTCGACGCTGGTCGCTGCCAACGTTGCACGCTTCGACTTTCCTGCCCGAGTCTTTCTGGACCCGCGGCGACGTCCGCAATAACCTCTTCCTGATGTCGCATGCGCGTACCGTGCATGTCGCGCGCTCCGAGCAGAATGTATATCCCTACTCAGTAATTCCGGGCGGCGTTCGCGATGTGGCGGATCTCCAGGAACATGCGGCTCGCGACTATGTGGTCCGCCGCCATTTTGCGGGCTTCAACTATCGCCGGGCGCATCTCGTCCACGCGGAGAAAGCGCGCGAAGTTTACCTGTCCTATCGCTTGCGCGATCGCATCTTCTGGACGCGCAAGAAGGTCCGCCTTCTCGAAGCCGAACTCCTGCTCACTGATGGCGCCATCACTGCCCGCGCCCGCTGCGGCAACCAGGTGTCGGAGGTTCCCAAGGCCGAAGTTTCCGACGAAGAGCCCGCCCATGACGTTCTCGATCAGCCCGTGACTGAGATTGCCGCCCTCGGCCCGGTGCTGCCGATTCGTTTTCCAAACGTCCATCCCAACCTGCCCAGTGCCGATGCCATTTCGCCCGGCGGTCCGCAACTCTTTGCCGGCGGCTTCAACTTTCCGTATGTGGATTTCGGGGTAGCGGTCCCGCACCTCTGCAAGCCCGGCGAGGAAGAAAAAGACAAACGCTGTCACCCCCATCACAAACCTCCAGCTGTCCCCGAACCAGCCTCCTTGCTTTTGGCTAGCTCAGGATTGGCCCTTGTCTACTGGCGCTACCGTCGACAACTGCTGCAACGCAGAAACGCCTCAGTGTAGAGACGGGGCTTGGCCCGTTTAGCAGGCTCCGGAAGAACTCGACGTTGCACTTGCTTTTGGGTGGCGCAGCGGTTTACCGCTGCGACAAAGCTGTGTTTTGATTCCGGCTTCAGCCGCCGAGGTTCGCGTAGGCCGCGCACCGGAGTCTTTTCGCAGCCTGCCAGCCCCAGGATACGCCCCCGCACCTCCACCCCCGATTTGCCTCTGGAATAAGTACTACGACTTCTGAGTATGAATCCTCATGCCCGGAGGCGTTAAACTCGGCATAGGACTTTCAATGACTTGCTTATCCCGTTGCGCGTTCTTGCTGGCGCTGGCGACTCTGCACATAGCGCCTCTGTCTGCGCAGGGCCCAGCCCGCGTGCAGCACGTTGTGGTACTCGGCAGCGGATCGGCGATCGAAGTGGAAATCCAAGCCTCCGGAACGGTCACGCCCCAGAGCCAGATGATCACCGGCCCAGACCGCATCGTGGTCGATTTTCCCGGCGCTCTGCCCGCCGCCGAACTGCGTACCTTGAACGTCAATCGCGGCGCTCTGAAA
>JAYTFO010000046.1:0-11214 GCA_043734305.1 Acidobacteriota bacterium
CGAGAGCCTTACCTTTGCCGAACTACAGAGCATGGCCGACAGCGTCGGCAACTGGCTGTCTGGACGGATCGCGCGCGACGCCCGGGTTGCCATCCTGGCGGCAAACCATCCTCGATGGGTAGCGGGCTACCTGGGAATCATCTGCGCGGGACGAGTCGCAGTTCCGCTCGACACAGCCTTCCACGCCGATCAGGTGGCAAAACTTCTGAAAGATAGCGGAGCTTCAATCCTGTTCTGCGATGCCAAGCATCTGGCGGTAGCGCAGGAGGCCGCAAAAGGATTGCCCGTAGGCATCGTGATGACGTCGCCCGCCAGCGAACAAGCGGCGGCGGCCTCGGCGGCGGAACAACAGCCGGTGGCCGATCTGGATTCGATCTTTGCAGCCGGTTCATCAGGCTTCACTCCCGTCGTCCCCGCCGAAAGCGACTTAGCGGCGCTGCTCTACACCTCCGGTACCACTGCCGATCCTAAGGGCGTCATGCTGACGCACGGCAACCTGGTCGGCGAAGCGAATGCAGTTTTCGGAGTCATCTCAATCGGGCCCAGCGATGCGCTGCTAGGAATTCTTCCGATGTTCCACGTGCTGGCGCAGATGGCAAACTTGTTCTTGCCGTTGTTCAATGGCGCGCGCGTCGTCTACCTGGAGACCCTGAATACAACCGAGTTGCTGCGAGCGCTACAAGAGCGCGAGATCACGACGTTTTGCGTGGTGCCACAATTCTTCTATCTGATCCACGAGAAGATCTTCAAGGAACTCAACAAGCGCGGAAAGTTCACGCTGCGCCTGGTTCGCTCGCTGATGGGACTAAACACTTTGCTCCGGCGTGTTGGCATCAATGCGGGCAAGGTCTTCTTCGGAAAGATTCACGCCACCTTTGGCAAGCGCATGCGTTATCTGGTAACCGGCGGATCGCGCCTGGACACAGCGATTGCACGCGACTTCCAAGCATTTGGAATCGACCTGTTGAACGCCTACGGCCTCACGGAGACCACCGGTGGAGCCTTCATCAATCGTCCCGGAAAAGTTGTCATCGGCTCGGTAGGGCCACCGTTTCCCACCGTGGAAGTGAAGATCATCGATCCGCAGCCGGTGGAAGAAGGCGGCGTGGCCGCTGGCGAAATCGCACTGCGCGGGCCGATTGTCATGAAGGGCTACTGGAATCGTCCCGAAGCCACCGCCGAAGTTCTGCGCGACGGGTGGTTCTACACCGGCGACCTGGGTTACCTCGATGCGGGCGGCAACCTCTTCATCACCGGACGGCGCAAGGAAGTAATTGTCCTCGCGAATGGCAAAAACGTGTATCCGGAAGAGATCGAAGCCAACTATCAGAAGTCTCCATTCATCAAGGAACTTTGCGTGATGGCCCTGGAGTCGCGGACGGGCGATCCAACTTCGGAGCGGCTCTATGCGGTGATCGTGCCGAATTTTGAAGTGCTGCGCGAACGCAAAATCGTGAACTCGAAAGAGGCGATTCGATTTGACGTCGAAAGCCTGTCGCACAAAATCGCCTCCACCAAGCGCCTCGGCGGATACGAAATCTGGCAGGACGATCTGCCCCGCACCACTACCCGCAAACTAAAACGCTTCCAGATCGAAAAGAGAGTACGCGACCTCCAGAAGAAAGGCGGCCCCGGAGAGTCAGAAGTCGGAACGGAAAAGCCGCTCACCGACGACGAGCGTTTATGGCTGGAGCGCGATGACGTGAAACGCGCACTCGTCGTTGTCCGCGAATCGTCGCGCAACAAACTCGCGGAGATTCGTCCGACTCACAACCTGGAACTTGATCTCGGCCTCGATTCCATGCAGCGCGTAGAACTGCTCACCGCTCTGGAGCAGCAACTCGGCGGCGATGTCCCGGAAGCGCAACTGGCGGAGGTCTACAGCGTTCGCGACCTGGTCGACGCAATTCTAGACAGCGCGAGCCGCGGCGAGGGTGGAGGTGGAGCCAAAGCTGCCGCGCCGGCGTGGTCCACAATACTCGCCGAGCCGGTCACCGATCCCGAAGTTCTGGCCCTGGCTCGCCATCAGTGGCTCGCCGAAATCCTCTTCTTCGTGTTCGGGAAAGTTCTCCAACTTCTTTGGCGCGCTCTCTTCCACTTAAAAGTGAAGGGACTGGAGAACCTGCCCGAGAAAGGCCCGTATCTGCTGTGCTCGAACCATCAGAGCTACATTGACCCGATCGTGATGGCCGCGCTCTTGCCGTGGCGCCTGTTTCGCAACACCTTTGCGGTCGGTACCAGCGACATTTTTGGCAAAGGATTCATGCGGCACCTGGCCGGCTGGATTCGCGTGATCGTCCTCGATCCCGACGCCAACCTCGTGCCTGCCATGCGCGCTGGAGCCTACGGCCTGCGACACGGCCACATCCTCGTGCTCTACCCCGAGGGCGAACGCTCCGACACCGGCAAGCCCAGAGTCTTCCGCAAAGGCGCGGCGATTCTCTCCATCCACGAGCAGGCGCCGATCATTCCGATTGCGATTGAAGGGTTCTACGATGCATGGCCTCGCCACCAGAAGTGGCCGAAGCTGGCGAATCTGCGGCTGGTGTTTGGGAAGCCAATTGTTCCGCCGCCGGTGAGCGAGGCGAGTGAAGCTGCGTATGAGAAGTTGACCGCAGAGTTGAAGGCGGGCGTGGTGGGGATGTGGCAGGAGTTGCGCCGGGAACAAGGCAAGGCGACGGAGATCTAGCTTTAAGCGGAAATCACTGGTAGAGACCAGGCTTGCCTCGTCTCCCTCGCCGCAGGAGACGCGGCAAGCCGCAACATCCTACAGAACTTGGTGGCCGGAATTTGCGTCTTGAATGCAATCGGCGTTTGCACTACACTGTAGTGCATGAAGACTGAAGTCTACAGCTGGCGCGTCGCCGCCGCCAGAAAGGCGGAACTGGAAAGCGAAGCCCGCCGCGAAGGGACTTCACTGGCCAAGCTTCTTGACCAGGTCACTGCGGACTGGCTACAGAAACGCCGCAATGGCCGCCATGGCGACGACGCGGAGCAGGCCGCGATCCGGCGACGCGTGATGGCCACCGTGGGGACAATCCGCGGCGGCGACCCAACCCGCTCACAAAGAGCCAGCGAACTTGTAAGAGAAATCATCCGACGGAAGCACGATAAGGAATCCAATGCCTCCCGCCGGACTGATTGATACCGGCGCTGTCCTCGCCATTGTTGAGTTCGACGACTATTGGCACCTGGCTTGTCTGGAGGCGCTTCGTTCTGTACAAATCCCACTCTTCACAACCGAAGCAATTCTTACGGAAGCCTTCCACCTGGTTGGGCGCGCTCATTATGACAAAGAAAGAGTGTGGAGATTCGTGCTCTCGGGTGCGCTCGCGGTCTGCCCAATGAACGATGCCGACCTTCCCGCACTTCGCGCCTTGATGACACAATACAAAGACCGGCCCATGGATTTCGCCGACGCCACGCTGGTTCACCTCGCGGCCCGTGAGTCTCTGAGCTTGATCCTGACGGTGGATCACGATGATTTTGAGACCTACCGCATCGCTGGACGGAAGCGGTTCACAATCCTGCCCGCGCGCAAAAAAAGTTAAGCGCAAACTGGCACACAGGGAGTAACAGGTACCTACATCAACTCTTCCATGCACTGCGCCAGCACTTCCCTGCTCGGCCGGACAACCGATTCCGGCAGCGTCGCCAGCGGTTGGTCGGTGACGTTCAACATGTCGATGAAACTCGGTGCCTTGGTGTTGAGATAGAACACTCCGGTCAACACTTCGCCGTTCGCAGTCGCGTGCATCAGGCGACTCACCGCCTGGATCTTGTCGGTGGGATCGTATTCCTCTTCCAGCTTGCGCAAGCGCAGATGCGAACCATCGTGCATCGTAACCTCGAATGTCGTGCCCGGATCGTAATCCACACTGATGTTCTCAAACGAAGGCACAAAATCCAGTTCGTGCAGCCGCTCTTCGCGTTCCAGCACGTACTTGTAAGACTTGGTGGAACCCTCGTGATCGTTAAATGTCACGCACGGAGAAATCACGTCGAGCATCACCGTTCCACGATGAGCAATGGCCGCCTTCAGCATCGCGTGTAATTGTTTCTTGTCACCCGAGAACGATCGTCCTACAAACGTCGCACCCAGTTGGATTGCCATGGCGCAAGTGTCCACCGGAGGCAGATCGTTGACGACGCCGCTCTTCAGCGTCGATCCAAGATCGGCGGTGGCGGAGAACTGTCCCTTGGTGAGTCCGTAGCAACCGTTGTTTTCGATGACGTAAATGATCGGCAGATTGCGCCGCATCAGGTGGACAAACTGTCCTGCGCCGATGGAAACCGTGTCCCCATCGCCGGTAACGCCGAGCGCAAGCAAGTTCTTGTTCGCGAGCAAAGCTCCGGTCGCAACCGACGGCATGCGTCCATGCACGGAGTTGAAGCTGAACGAGCGGCTCATGAAGTAAGCCGGCGTCTTCGACGAGCAACCGATCCCGCTGAATTTCGCGAGATGCTCCGGCTGAATCCCCATTT
Organism: Acidobacteriota bacterium; assembly: GCA_043734305.1. Taxonomy (GTDB): domain Bacteria; phylum Acidobacteriota; class Terriglobia; order Terriglobales; family Acidobacteriaceae; genus Acidiflorens. The sequence goes on from JAYTFO010000046.1 coordinate 4,486, forward strand.
CGTACATTGCGTCAATGATGCGTTCGGAAATTGCGTTATGGCCGCAACCGGCGCACAGCGTGGTCTTGCCGCCGCGATAGTCCAGAACTTGCAATCCGATCCGATTAACTTTCGGTGCGGGAGTGCTGGTGGGTGTGGTTCCCATTACTTGCCCTCCATCGTCATAAGTTCGTCGGTTACGGAACGCGCGTCCATCGGCAATCCGTGGATGTGGCAGATCGAGCGCAGGCGCGACGTGAGCTCAGCCTTGATGTCAAGCCTAAGCAGAGTAGCCATCTGCGCGTCGCGATTCTGTTCCACCACGTAGATGCGATCATGCTGCTCGATAAAATCGTGTACCTCGCGCGTAAACGGATACGACCGCAGCCGCATGTAGTCCGTCTCAACCTTGAACTCATTGCGCAACTGATCGCGGCACTCGACAATCGCCCAGTGCGATGTCCCGTACGCGACAAGGCCGATCTTTGACTTCCCGTTCGCGACCAACTCCGGCCGCGGCACAACCGATCTCGCGGTTTCAAATTTCTTGTTGATGCGTTCCAGATTGCGTTCAAAGTCGTCCGGACGCTCGCTGTACTGCGCCTTCTCGTTGTGACCGCTGCCGCGCGTGAAATAAGAGGCCGCTGGATGATCCGTCCCGGGCAATGTGCGATACGGGATTCCATCTCCGTCCACATCCTGATAGCGCGCGAACCCGCCCATCCGGTCAAGATCTTCCTTGCCCAAAACTTTACCGCGCTGGATCGGCTTCTCGGGATACTCAAACGGATCGGCCATCCAGTTGTTCATCCCCAGATCCAGATCCGACATGACGAACACGGGCGTCTGAAATTGCTCCGCCAGATCGAATGCGTCCTGCGCCATCGTGAAACATTCCGCCGGCGAAGTAGGAAACAACAGGATGTGTTTGGTGTCGCCGTGTCCCAGAAACGCCGTGAAGAGTATGTCGCCCTGCGATGTCCGCGTGGGCAGCCCGGTGGACGGCCCGACCCGCTGAATGTCCCACACCACCGCCGGAATTTCAACGTAGTACGCGAGGCCGACAAACTCCGCCATCAACGAGATGCCGGGGCCAGCCGTCGCCGTCATCGCGCGCGCGCCGGCCCAACTGGCGCCAATCACCATCCCGATCGCCGCCAATTCATCTTCCGCCTGCACGATCGCGAACGTCGCTTTGCCGTCGGCGCCAACCCGGTGTTCCTTCATGTACTCGATCATGGTCTCGACCAGCGACGATGAAGGCGTAATCGGATACCACGTCACCACCGTGCAACCCGCGAACATACAACCCAGCGCCGCCGCGGAATTGCCGTCGATAATGATCTTGCCTTGCGTCTTATCCATGCGCGCGATGGAGAACGGATCGCGCTTGGTCAGATTCGCGGCGGCGTACTCGTAGCCCGCCTGCACGGCCGCAAGATTCAGATTCGCCGCTTTCACCTTCTTCGCAAACTGACGGCGCAGCGCCTTCTCCACTTCCGCCATGTCGATGTCGAGCAACTGCGCGACCACCCCGACATAGATCATGTTCTTGACGAGCTTGCGCAACTTCGCTTCCGGACAAACCGGCGCGACCAGCTTGTCGTAAGGAACCGAGTAGAACGTCAGATCGTCGCGGACTTTGTCGAGCGCGAGCGGTTGGTCGAACAGAACGCTGGCCCCGGGCGCGAGCGACTTCACATCGTCCTGCGCAGTCTCCGGGTTCATCGCGACCAGAAGGTCGATCTCTTTCTTGCGCGCAACGTACCCGTGCTTGTTGGCGCGGATCGTGAACCAGGTTGGTAAACCCGCAATGTTCGAAGGGAACAAATTCTTCCCCGAAACCGGGACACCCATCTGAAAAATACTGCGCAGCAGAACGTTGTTGGAACTCTGCGAGCCCGAACCATTCACGGTCGCAACCTGAATACTCATGTCGTTGACGACATGTTTTGGCCCCAGTTGGCCAACGGACTCCTGGGGCACGACATCGGTGGTGGCCATCCCTGTACCTTTCTGATCGTGGCCGGACCTGTCTCGCCCGGCAAGCCTTGCGAATGAAGTATGAAAACCAGTAATTATACAGCGAGCAGCGATCCCATAGATGGTTTTCAAAGGGCACGCAGGATACGGCTTTACAGGCTACTGAAAGACTTGCCGTGGTGTTTGTTTTTGGGGTGGCGCAGCGGTTCGCCGCTGCGATAAAGACTCGGTATTGGGTCCGGCTTTACGGGCCGCGGAAAAATTCCGCCGGCGCACAGGTTTTCGGAAGGGCACGACTTTCAGTCGTGCCGTAACGCACCAGATGGACGCGGCTTCCAGCCGCTGCGATAGGCTCTGTCCGCGGATACGACGTGCTTTTTCGCCCGGATCGGCACCAGGGCCACGAAGTCCTTGAGGACCTAAGGATTTCCTTCGTGGACCTTTGTGTCCTTGGTGGTTGAAGCCCTTTGTCCCTCCGGAATGAAACTGTTCCCCCATCTGATCCATCAACGAATCTGCGCGCGTCCACTCGATATATACTTCAACGCGAATACGAGGTGCGCAAAATGCACTGCAAAACCAAATCCTGGCTGACGACAGCAATCCTCCTGCTCACGGCTGCGTTAGCCCCCGCGCAGGATGCCGCTTCGAAAGCCGACAAATCCGACTGGATTCAATTGTTCAACGGAAAGAACCTTGACGGATGGACCGTCAAGATCGCAAAGCACAAGGTCGGCGACAATTTCGGCGACACCTTTCGAGTCGACAACGGCCTTCTGAAAGTTTCCTACGACAAGTACACCACTCTCGACGGCCAGTTCGGCCATCTCTTCTACAAAGACAAGTTTTCCTACTACCTGGTCGCCGTGGAGTACCGGTTTGTCGGGGAGCAAGTAAAGGGCGGTCCCGATTGGGGATACCGGAATAATGGAATCATGGTCCACTCGCAATCCGCCGACAGCATGGGATTCGATCAGGACTTCCCCATTTCGATCGAAGTGCAACTGCTCGGCGGCGACGGAACCCACGATCGCCCAAACGGAAATGTCTGCACGCCCGGCACCAACATCGTGATCGACGGCGGACTCTACACTCCGCACTGCTATGAGCGCCTGGTCGCCAAAACCTACCACGGCGATCAATGGGTGCGAGTGGTGGCGGAAGTGCTCGGCTCTGACCGCATCACCCACTTTGTCGAGGGTACAAAAGTGTTGACTTACACCAGACCGCAATTGGGAGGCGAACTAAAGAATCCAGCGTTCGCAGGGCGAGATGGCGAACTTCTAAGCGAAGGCTACATCGCATTGCAGGCCGAAAGCCATCCCACCGAATTTCGGAAAGTCGAACTGCTCAACCTCGTGGGCTGTATGGATAAGAAGGCTTCCAACTTCAAGCCATACTTCGTGAAGGCGGACAACACTTCGTGCAAGTACTAGGAAAGCCTTCCACCTGACAGCAGCGCGCGATGCAGCGAAACATGGCGGCGCGCACGTTCAGCAGATTGGCGTTGGTTTCCTTTGTGGATCTTCGTGCCCTTGGTGGTTGGAGCTCTTTCTCACCCCGCATGAAACTCACCCACGAACACTCAATCGTTACTCGTGCCTTTCTCCCCGTGTTCGAACTAACCCCACACTCTCCGACTTAAACAGTGAGGAGTGAAACCTTTACTATTGAGAGAGGAAAGAATGCGATTTTCATTACAGATTACGACGGGAAACATGCCTACGCCAGAGGGCCGCTCTACCCGAGTCCAATCCATGGGAGTGAAGGAATGACAGGAGTCTCCAAAAATTCAGCCGCGCTGCGCCATACCGAAAGCGCGTCCCGCGACTCCAAAACTTGGAGTGTGGCCATCCTGGGCTTCGGCACGGTGGGAAGTTCGGTCGCCAGGATTCTTTGCGCGCCCGCGCCTGCGCCGCTGCGCCTGACTCACATCTGCAACCGCAACATCGCGCGCAAGAAAGTGGACTGGCTTCCGCCGGCCGTGCAGTGGACCGAAAATTTCGAAGACATCCTCGCTTCCAACGTCGATATTGTGGTCGAGGTCATGGGCGGCCTCCAGCCCACAGAGGACTGGGTCCGCCGCTCGCTCGCTTCCGGCAAGTCTGTCGTCACCGCCAACAAGCAGTTAATCGCCCGCTCCGGCCCCGAACTGACGGCGCTCGCGCGGAGCCATCACCAAACCCTCGCCTTCGGCGCGTCGGTCGCTGGCGGCGTCCCCGTAATCTCCGGGCTGCACGACGGACTGGCCGGCGATCAACTCTTCAAACTCTGTGGCATTCTGAACGGCACCTGCAACTACATCCTCAGCCAGATCGAAACCAACGGCGTCTCCTTCGCCACCGCCCTGCGCGAAGCGCAGAAGCTGGGCTTTGCCGAGGCCGATCCCACCGAGGACGTGGACGGCTTCGACGCCCGCGCCAAACTCGCCATCCTCGCCCGCGTCGGACTGCACTGCAACGTCCAGCCCGCGAGCATCGTATGCCGCTCTATTTCCGCGATCGACTCGGTGGACTTCGATTACGCGAAACGGCTGGGATGCACGATCCGGCAAATTTCCCTGGCGGAATTGAAAGGCGACCAACTATTTGCCGCCGTCCAACCGGCGCTGGTAGAACTCTCTTCGCCCCTGGCCCGCGTTGCCGGCAGCCAGAATCTAGTAATGGCGACCGGAACCTATGGCGGCGAAACCGTATTCGGAGGCCACGGCGCCGGCGGACATCCCACTGCCGTCGCCATCGTATCCGATATTCTCGCCATCGGGCGCTCCAAACATTCAGGGATGAGCGAGCCGGCTCCGGCTGCGGACATCACACCCAACGTCACCGCCGATTTCACCACCCGCCACTATTTGCGTTTTCTGGTGAAAGACCGGCCGGGCATCATCGCCACCCTCTCCACGATCCTGGCCGAGTGCGGCATCAACATCGAAGCCGTCCTTCAGAAACCGGGCTGCTCGAAATCCAGTTTGCCTTTCCTGATTACACTCGAGTCATGCCCTGCATCGCACGTCGAGCGAGCGCTGCAGAAAATCGCCACGTTAGATTTCCTAGTCCAGCCCTGTCTGCATCTACCCATCCTCGCCGACGATTTGCACGCCGACTGAAGAACCGGCAGACGCAACGGCATTCGGCATGGTCAAGTAGCTTGAGCTGGCGCGGACTTCGTGTTCCGCTGGAGGAGCGAAAGGGTTTAGGGAAGGGCACGACTTCAGTCGTGCCGTAAAACGCAGGATTGACGCGGCTTTCAGCCGCTGCGGTCTGCTGTGGCCGACTTGGCGCAAACGAATCGGTACTCAGAAAAAATGTTGCGGGATGCGTTTTGCCTTCTAGTCTTGCTCGCCGAAGTCTTCTTCATAGCAAAGCGAACAGCGAACGGCCAACGACGCCCTACCCTTCCACCTGATAAAACTGCGCCATATTCCGAAATTTCGCGTAGCGCGCATTCAGCAGATCGCTCACCGGCAGCCGCTTCAACTCCGCAAGCTTCTGCTGCAACACTGCATCGAGCAATTCCGCAGCCTGCGCGTGGTCGGTATGAGCACCTCCGGGCGGTTCTGTAACAATCCCATCGATGATGCCGAGGTCGGTCAGATCCTTGGGCGTGATTTTCATTGCGGCCGCGGCGATGTCGCGTTTGGTCGGATCGCGCCACATGATGGAGGCGCAACCTTCCGGTGAAATCACGGAGTAAATCGAATTCTCCATCATCAGGACGCGGTCGGCCACGGCGATCGCGAGCGCTCCACCACTGCCGCCTTCGCCCGTAATGGTCGTAACGATCGGCACTTCCAGTCGCACCATCTCGCGCAGATTGTAGGCGATGGCTTCCGCTTGTCCGCGCTCTTCCGCGCCCAGTCCGGGATAAGCGCCGGGCGTATCCACGAACGTAAAAATTGGCCGCCGAAATTTCGCCGCGACTTGCATGACCCGCAGCGCCTTCCGATAGCCTTCCGGATTCGGCATGCCAAAATTTCGATACACCTTTTGCTTGGTATCGCGCGCCTTCTGATGGCCCACGATCAGAACTTCTTCACCGTGAAAGCGCGCCATGCCGCAAACGATCGCTGGATCGTCCGCAAAACCGCGGTCCCCATGAATCTCGATCCAGTCGGTGAAGATGCGCTCGATGTAGTCGAGCGTGTAAGGCCGCTGCGGATGACGCGCCATCTCGGCCCGCTCCCAGGGATTCAAGTGCGAAGAAACTTCCCGCCGCAAATCGTTCACGCGATCGTGCAACTGCTGGACCTGACGGCGCGTTTCTTCGTTCTGCCCTTCGCGCGCTTGCAAGCGCTCGATCTGCTGCTCGATCTTGGTCAGTTCCTGTTGCGCCTTGAGTCCAGATTCCATCGTGACGACGTTCCCATTCCCTCGGACGTTATGCGATTCCACAATCGACAGCAAGAACTCGGTCCCCGCGATCGCGGGATTGCCGGCGCTCTTCTCAGATTGTTCCGCTCGAGTTTTTTTCGCTCGATTCAATACCGAACCTTGACGAGCTGTATCAGCCGATAATGCGCACGCTGCCTCGTCCGCACAACTCTTCCACGCGGCCGATGAAATTCCGGTCCGGCATCACATTATAGCCTTCGGCTTCCATCACCACCATGAAATCGCCTTGCCGCTCCACATCGAACAACACTTTCGCTTCTCCCTGGCGCTCCTGAAACAGCGCGTGCAGCGCGCCAACTGTGTCTTCGGACGCGCTCTCCAGCGGAACCCGGATGCGCAGCGCCTTGGGCAGGGGAACTTTGGCTTCGTCGAGCGC
>JAYTFO010000047.1:0-10937 GCA_043734305.1 Acidobacteriota bacterium
TGAGGGCGCTTGTCGAAAAAAAAGAGACGCGGCAAGCCGCGTCTCTACCGTCGATTGTTGCGAACCTCTAGAAAACCAGTTTCAATCCCAGCTGAATCACGCGTGGCCCACCGCCGCCCAAGCCGGGATTTCCTTGGGCAACGTCGGGGGTTTGGCCGATGAGGCCGTTGGGCAAAGGGTTGTTGTTTGCGTCCGTGCCGAAGACAATCGCACCGCCCGGCAGAGCAAAATTCGGATGGTTAAAGATGTTAAAGAATTCCGCGCGCAGCTGAAGCCCTATCCGGTCGGTGATCATGGTGTTCTTGCTGACCGAAAAATCCACGTTCCAGTATCGCGGGCCGTAAATTGAGTCGCGGCCCAGGTTTCCAAAGGTCCCGAAATCCGGCTGAGAAAATGCCGCCGTATTGAGGTAGCCGGTCGTCGGCGTCCAATTTGACAGAATGGGATTAACGCCCGGCACGACATTGGGGCGCTGGTTGAAGTAGAAGCGTCCCGAGGTGTCATTCGAGGTGATGATCGGAATTGGGCGTCCGCTTTGCGCCGTGATGATGGTGTTCAACGCCCATCCCTCGCCAAGCTTCTTCGGTCCCCAGGTGGGCACACGATAGTTGATGGCCGCGGTAAAACGGTGACGCGTGTCGAACGTTGAAGGCCCGTGTTCGGCCCTGAGGTTGGTCGAGTCCTGAGGAAACGCGGCGCCGGCAGTGAAGTCGATTCCGTCGGATGCGTCGTCCAGCGACTTCGCCCACGTGTAAGAAGTGAAGCCGGAAAATCCAGCCCATTCATTCATGCGGAAGGTAGCCTGCAAGGCGTGGTAGGTAGAGGACGAAATGGTCGCCAGCGTGTGCATGTTTCCGAAGTTGTTATTCGGAAAGTCCTGGTTCTGGTCGTAAAGCCTGACCAATCTTGTGCCCTTGCTCCCGACATAGCCAAGTTCCAGCGCGGCCGCTCGATTCAATGCGTGCTGCACGTTCAGGTTCCAGTTCTGGACGTACGGTGTGGCGAAATTGCGAGGCGTGACAAAAATATTGGGCGAACCGCCAGCCGGAGTATAAATCGGACCCGTTGCGTTGCCGTTGAATGGATCTGAGTTAAAGCTCAGGGCCGTGACGGGTTTGGGACCGATCGGGTTAGTGGCAATACCAGCCGAAGGAGTGAAGTTGGCAAGCATGAGGTGCTGGGGGATGTAGTCGTAATAAATGCCGTATGCGCCGCGCAGAACGGTGTGCTCTTTCACGTTCCATGCAAAGCCGAGTCGGGGAGCGAAGTTGTTGAGGTCCCGACGGTAGGCTCCGTCGACACCGTCGGTTCCGACCATCGCGAGCTGTCCATCTCGGCCGAGATTGGAAAGCAGATTGTTCTTTTCGCTGAGCGGGCCAAAATATTCCCAACGCAGGCCAACATTCAACGTAAAATTCGGCCGGACGCGAATATCGTCCTGCGCGAAGAAGCTCAAGCCGTTGTTGTAAGTGGTGCGGTGCGTGTCGCCGGTGAGGGCGAGCACAAAAAAATTACCGTCGGGAGCGCCGCCCAGATAAAAATTGGCGAGTGCATCGACCACTGGATCCGGGTCGAGTCCCACCGGGAACAAATTGATGATGCCACGCTCCAGGTTATCGTTGAAATTTTCAATCGCGGCGCGGCGGAATTCTCCGCCAAACTTGAAGGTGTGGTGGCCGCGAACCCAAGTGTAGTTATCGAGAATCTGATACGTCTGGCTGGTGCGGCCGCGCGGCACGGAGAAGCCTTGAGCGCCCAGGTTTTCGATCGGCGCGGAAAAATCGATCTCCGGCACTCCTAACTTGCCGGTTCCAAAATCGAGTCCGATCGCAGCAGGATCGAATCCGCTGTTGATGTCCAGCGAGCTGAACGAAGTGCGGTAACGGCTGTAACCGAACCGAACTTCGTTGATGCGAGTGCTGCTCAGAGTAGAAAGAAAGCTCAAGGATAAGACCTGAACCCGCGTGGGCGAAGTCTGAGCAAACTCCGGCAAGCGGGAACCTTTGCCAAATATGCCTACGGCTCCAAGAGGGAAGATTTGTTCGCTGCGGGCAAAGGCGTAACGTCCTGTGATCTGCTCGGTGTTCGTGAAGTTGTGATCCAGTTTCAGGATCAGGCTATCCATGTCGTTTTTGTCGCGCACGACTCCCGGGATCAGTGACGTGTCGCTGACAGGGTAGAAGTCCAGAAGCGTTTCCAGCGCCGGGTTGATGCCATTGTCTAGCAGGCCGGAGTCCAGGGCGATCTGACGGGCGGCATCGCGTTGAGCGACGGTCGGCACTTGGAGCAAGAAATCCGAACCGACACGCTCGCGCTGTCCTTCGTAGGCCCCAAAGAAGAAAGTCCTGTCTTTGATGATCGGACCGCCGAAAGAGGCTCCGAACTGGCTGTTCTGAAAAGTGCTCTTCCGTTCCTGAGTGTTAAAGAAGTTGCGGGCGTCGAGGGCTGAGTTGCGGAGGAAACCGAAGGCCGTTCCATGCATCTGGTTGGTTCCCGATCGTGTCAGGATGTTGACCACCGATCCGCTGTTTCTACCGTATTCCGCTGCAAAATGCGATTGCAGGTTGAATTCCTGAATGGCATCGATGGGAAGAAGAGACGCGGGCGCACCGGTGATTCCGACCTGGTTCAGCGCGGAATTGTTGAAGTACGGATCGTTGTTGTCGGTGCCGTCAAGGCTGTAGTTGTTGGAGCGGTCGCGATTGCCGTTGATATTGAATTGCCCGAAACCAAACTGCGTTCCGGCGACGCCCGAGGGCTCCACTGTCGCGCCCGGAGTGAGTGCGACCAGCTTTCCGAAGTCGCGACCGTTGAGTGGTAGTTCGGTGACGAGCTTCTGCTCTACGACCGCGCCGAGTACGTCGCGCGTGGTTTCGATCAGCGGCGCTTCGGCTGTGACGTTGAGCTGCTCCTGCCGCTTCTCGACTTTGGTGAGGTCGAAGTTGGCGGTGGTGTCCACGCCCACGTTAACCTGGACATTTTGCGCTGCGGGGGACAGTCCCGCCGCCGTGGCTGTGACGGTGTACACGCCGGCTGGCAACTCGGCCAGGACGTATCCGCCGTCGTCGCCGGTGGTGGCTTTGCGGGTCAGGCCGGTGCCGGTGTTCATGGCCGACACGCTCGCGCCGGCGATGATACTGCCGCTCGGGTCGGTAACTTTGCCGCGGATGGAACCGCGAAAGCTTTGCGCGTGTGCGGACGGTGCCAGGGCAAGAGCAACGATGAATACGAACAGGAGAGTGGAAACTGCGATTCGATATTGCTGGCGTGTCATAAGTCCTCTAAGTCGGGGGCTGAAGCCCCAGCTTTCTTGATGGATGTCCGGCGCGGCTGAAGCCGCGCCCCTTCAAACCAAAGTCAAGACCTGAGTTTTTCCGCAGCATGTGAAGCCGCGCCCTTCAAAGCAAATTTCTTTTCAAACCAACCGCCCCTTCAAAACACTTCGGGCGCTGGTTCCTTTTAACTCTCAATGCCCCTTGCGGGAAACAAAAATCGGCTGCGGCGGATCTACGCTATAGGTCGCGGCGAAACTTCCCTGATTGACCGCAAAACTGACGCGTCCTCGTGAGTCGATGAACAGCAATGGCTGTTTGAGTGGGACGTCGCTGAAAGTCTTTACGAACGGCATTTCGATCTCGCGACCGGCGATGGTCACCTTGATTTTTTCGCCACGATGATAGCCTAGCTTCGCGAAATCTTCGGCGTCGAGGTTGGTGACTAGGTTGCCGTAGGGGCCGTCGAGGGCAATGACTTCGCCGGTCAAACCCTTATCGTCCAGCCGTGCGGGTTTCAGATCCAGGCGAACGAGTTGCTTCAGTTCGGGGCCGGCTTGGGTCCAGTCGTCGCCGCGTGCGAGGTGCGCTCCGGCGGGTGAAAAAATGTCACGGCCGTGAAACGTCGACGAGACTTTCGCGCCAAGCATCCAATCCTGATTGGTAATTTCGCGGATGCCTTCGACGCCGTCGCGATCTTCGACCATGGTCATCAGGCCATTGTCAGGCAAGACGAAGAACTGGCCTCGCTTGGATTTGACCACGACCGGCTTGCGCGTGCTGCCCACTCCGGGATCGATGACAACCACGAATACCGTCCCGGCAGGGAAGTAGGGCGTGGCGCCGAAAAGAAAGCGGGCGCCGTCGGGGATCGAATAGGGAGTGACCTGGTGCGTGAGGTCCACGATGCGCAGGTTGGGAGCAATGCCGTACATCACTCCCTTGCAGAGCGCGACGGAATCGTCGAGCACGCCGAAATCGGTCATGAAGACGACCGTCGGCGGATATTTCGCAGCGGGCTGTTCGGCGGAAGCAAGGCTTCCAAGGGCAAGGATCGTGACCAACGCCCAGAGATAAATTTTCTGGCTCGAGCGGCGTATATTTCGCGGTATCGAAGGCATAGATTGAAAACTCCGAAAGACTAGAGCTGTGACCGGAAGTGAATATTGTAATTGGTGGAGCCTTCGATTCGGAAATAGGACTCAGGGCATCTATAATTTCTGCGAGATTAGGATCGTCGCTTTCAGGATCGTCAAATTCAGAAGGAGTCACCGATGTCGAACGTCATCCCCGAGAAGTATCAGGATCTCTTCCAGAAAAAAGCCTTTGCCAGTTTAGGAACGCTCATGCCGGACGGGCGGCCGCAGGTCACGCCGGTGTGGGTGGACTTCGATGGCGACCACGTCATCTTCAACTCCGCCAAGGGACGTCAGAAAGACCGCAACGTGCGGCGTGACGCGCGGGTGGCGTTGGCGATCGTGGATCCCGACAATCCTTACCGCTATCTCGAGATTCGCGGCACGGTGGTCGAGATCACCGAGCAGGGGGCTGACGACCACATCAACAAGATGGCGAAGAAGTACATGGGATTGGATAAATATCCCTACGCGCAGCCGGGTGAGGTGCGGGTGGTATACAAGATCCGGCCGGAACACGCGAATGTGATGGGCTAGGCGGATTTCTGCCGAGAGTCGAGCTGCCGCAGCACCACAACGGTTACTTCGTGGTGACATTTTCTCTCCGTGCGAGTCCAACCGTGCAAAGGATTCGCTTTCGGGGAGTTCTCTTATTCGGGAACTTTCGCGAATCTTCTGCCGTACTTAAAGACCTAGGCAGAACCCTGCGTAATCCAGAGTGGGGCAGTTCCGGGCTCGGAGGCAGTTATGGATTTGGCGAAGCACGACCGGGATGGTGCCGGTGCAATGGACCCACGCGTAAGCGGTGTGCCGGTGCAGCAGGTGGTGAGGGCTGCGCACGATGAACTGCGGCTGCTGATGCGCCAGCGCGCCGATCTGATGAAGCGCATTGGCACTGTGAAGCAAACCATTTCCGGACTTGCCAATTTGTTCGGCGACGATGTGCTGGGCGAAGAACTTTTGGAGTTAATCGACCGCAAGCCGAATGGCCGGCAACCGGGCTTCACGAAAGCCTGCCGGATTGTGCTGATGGAGGCGCGCGCGCCGTTGGGCGCTCGCGAAGTCTGTCAGGAACTGGAGCGGCGCGCGGCTGACATGTTGGTGCGCCACAAGGATCCGATGGCTTCGGTCACGACTGTGCTCAATCGCCTGGTGGATTACGGCGAGGCGCGCAGCCTCACGAACGATCGCGGGCGGCGAGTGTGGGAATGGGTGAGCGAGAGCGATTCGGTGGACAGGGGTGTGTCTTCGGAAGCGACGGTGTGAGGACTGCGAAAGAAGTTGGATGTTGCTTTTGATTTTGGGTGGCGCAGCGGTTTACCGCTGCGATAGGTCGAAACGGGAAGGGCACGAATTTATTCGTGCCGTAAGCTTTCGATTGTGTCTGCGCTTTAGCGCCTGCGGCGAGGGTAGCGGAAGGGTAGTTCGCACCTGCGGATAGAGCCCACCTCAGCGGCTTGAAGCCGCGTCCCCGTGGCGTCTTATGGCACGACTGAAGTCGTGCCCTTCCCAAACCGGGCACGTCGCCAGGATTTTCTTTTTTGCTCGCCCTACGCCGGCAGCAGCTTGCCTTTTTCCAGGTGCCGGGTCACGTGTGCGTACTGGGCGGCGTGCGGGTCGTGAGTCACCATCACGATCGTCTTCTTGAAACCTTCATTCAGACGTTTCAAAATCTCAAGAATCTCGGTTGCCGAGTTGCTGTCAAGGTCGCCGGTCGGCTCGTCCGCGAGGATCAACGTCGGATCGCTGACGATGGCGCGGGCAATGGCGACGCGCTGTTCCTGTCCGCCGGAGAGTTGCTTCGGTAGATGGTGGACGCGATCTTCCAGGCCGACCAGCTTCAGTGCGGTCAGCACGTGGTCGCGGCGCTGCTGCGGGCCCATCTTGGTGAGCAGCAGAGGCAGTTCGACGTTTTCAAAAGCGGTCAGGACGGGAATGAGATTGAACGTCTGAAAGACGTAGCCGACGTGCGTGTTGCGCCAGCGCGCGGACTGGCTGTCGTCCAGTTTGAAAATGTTTTCGCCGAGCACTTTCAGTTCACCGGAAGTGGGCCGATCGATGGCGGCGATCATATTCAGCAACGTGGTCTTGCCCGATCCGGACGGACCCATGAGCGCGAGAAACTCGCCGGTCGCAATGTCGATGGTCACGTTATCGAGCGCGGTTACCTGAAAGGCATCGCGCTTGAAGATTTTGCTGACGCCGCGGGCGTCCACTACCTTGCCATTTCTTGCCGTGTCTGCGGTCATGACTGTCCTTTGATACGAATTTTCTGTCCGTCTTTTAAATCGGCGGGTGCGCCGGTAACCACGCTTTCACCGCCCACCAATGAATCCACCAGGTAGCCTCCGGAGCGCGGGCCGAGCACGTGTACGTCGCGGCGGAGAACCCGCCCGTTAAGAACGATGAACACGGACTTGGCGCCGTCTTTGTCGCGCAAGGCTTGCGTGGGAATGAACGCTCCGACCTGCTTCCGGGTGGTCGTGGCCTTGTTGTCGCTTGCCAAAAACTGCACGGTCGCGTTCATCTCCGGGCGCAGATAGGCGTCTGGATTCGTGATTTGTACTTTTACCTGCACAGTTGCCTTCTGGCGATTCGCTTCCGGTGATATCTCGGCGATAACTCCCTTGTAACTACGATCCTTGAACGCATCGAGCGTTACGGTAGCTTCCTGCTTGGACCCGAGCTTGGCGAAGTCGTCCTGGGCGATGTCGAGTTCCACCTGGATATCGTTCAGGTCGGCGAGTGCGACCACGGAGCCGCGCGGTCCGCCTTCGGCGCCACTGGCAAACTGCGCGGTTACTAACTCGCCTTTCTCGGCAGTGCGCTCGAGGATCGTTCCGGTCACAGGTGCGCGAATGATGGTTGCGTCGAGCTGCGCCTTGGCGTAGTCCATTTGGCCTTGCGCTTGAGCGAGGTCGCCGCGAGAGCGCTGGATTTGCTCCGCTCGCGGACCAATCTTCGACATCTGAAACATCTGTTGCAGGGAATTCACGCGCTGCTGGGAGGAGTCATTGCGGGCGGTGGCGTCGTCAAGCGCCTGCCTGGAGACTACTCCCTGGGAAGACAGTTCGCGCATGCGATCAAGATTGATCTTATCGTTAGCCGCGGTGGCGCGGGCTTCCGATAGATTGTGTTCCGCCTGCTGAATTTCTTCCGGACGGGAACCGTGTTCCAATTCCGCTAGCCGCGCCTTGGCGCTTTCGTATGCGCCGCGAGACTGTTCATACAGCGCTCGGAATTCCTGATCTTCGAGGCGAACCACGACTTGGCCTTCTTTTACTTTGTCGCCCTTTTCGACGCCGATGAAGGCGACGCGGCCCGTGACTTTCGAATTCACATTGATTTTGTGGTGGGCGACGACGTATCCGGTGGCGGAGAGAACGGTGGCGCCGGCGACGTCATTGCCTTCCGCGGCAGCGCGGACGACTTCCACCTCGGGAGCGTCGGCAGCAAGGACGCGATAGCTGAGCACGATCATTCCCAGGAGAACGACGAGGCCGATTCCGCCTAAGATGATGCGTCGGGACCAGGCGGGCGGTTCTGTGCCGCCATCGCGCATGGAATGATCGATGCGCAAGTTCTGGAGTTCGTCGTGTTTGTCGTCGATGGGCATCGTCAATCAGATGTCAGTTAGCCAAACTTACAGAATTGTCATCCGGAACGAAACGAAGGACCTGATGTTCTACGCTGCTCAGGAAAGCAGGTCCTTCGCTTCGCTCAGGATGACAAGCACTTACTAAGTTGCTATTCATTCATTATTCATTCACTCACGCGAAAGTCAAAGAGCGAACTCCACCCTCGCCTCGGCTATCTAGCCTCGAAGCGCCGCCAGAATTTCCTGGCGAGACGCGTGCCAGGCTGGGAAAAATCCTCCGAGCAATCCCATCACCAGCGCAAAGATGATGGCCTTCATCACAACCGGCGGCGTCATCTGCAGGCTGAATACGGTTTCGCTAAAGGTGACTTGATTCCCGATGCCGGTGCTCATGCCGTTGAAGGGCAACATCAACACGATGCCGACGATCGCGCCCAGCAGCGACAGCAGCAGCGCTTCCAGCACAAACGAAGTCAGAATGCTGGGGCGCGAAAATCCGATGACGCGCAAGGTCGCAATCTCGCGCGAGCGGTAGGCCACGGCTGCGTACATGGTGTTCATCGCGGCAAAGCTGGACCCGACTGCCATGATGATGGCTACCAGGAAGCCGATGTACTTGATCGGTCCGCCGGAGCTGGTTTGTTTCTCGTAGTACTCGGTTTCGAGGCGGCCTTCGAGTTTCAGGCGCTGGTCATCGGCGACGCGGTTCTTGAGGGCGTCGGCGGAAACGGCATCAGTGGCTCTGAGATAGGCCGAGCCGAAGCCGCCCTGGCGATCAAAGTCGGCGGCCACCTGGTTGAGGTCGCCCCAGATTTCCGAGTCATACGCGGTTCCGCCGGAGTCAAAGACGCCGACAACTTTCCACTGTCCCTTGGCGAAGTCCAGGCTGTCGCCAATGTGCGTGCCGGAAAAACGGTCGTGAATGGATTTTCCAACCACCACCTCGCGTTGGCCGGTAGTGAACCAGCGGCCCTCGGTCAGCTTCAATTTCGTCTGCCCATGTGCGTCCTTCTCGTCTAGACGGAGGGCGACGCCGGCGGGCATGAGGCCGCGGACGGAAACATTCACCTCACCGGTGCGGTCGTTTCTCGGCAAGACCGCGACCACAACCCATTCCCCGGACGCGAGCGGCTGTCCGTCTTTGTCTGTGGCGATGCCGGGCAGTGTTTTCATTATCGGAAACAGGGAAGCGTCAAAACCGCCGGAGAGTTCCGCGGTCGAACCTTTGCGCATCACGAGCACGTTAAGAGAATCGCCGCTGGCGACGAATGCTTTCTGCAAGCCGGCGAGGAGCGCCATCAAAAAGACCGCGGTGGTCACGGTGAGCGCAATGCCGAGCGCCGTCATGATGGTGAGCCCCTTGCGGAGCTTGAGATTGCGGATGTTGTAGCTGATGGGGATCGCCATGTTTTTAGTTCGCTAACCTACGTAGCGCAAACCCTCCACGATGCCGATCTTGGCGGCGTGATACGCGGGCACGATCGCGCTCAGCAACCCCACCAGAGCGGAGATGAGAATGGCGAGCACGTAAGTAGAAAAAGTTACTTTCATCCCGACGAAAAAGAAGCCCATCCCCGGAGCGTGTGCCATGGCCCACACCAAACCAACCGCCAACAGGCAACCGAGGACGCCACCGATTAAGGACACTGTCACAGACTCGCCGATATAGAGGCCGAGAATCGTCTGACGGGTGAAGCCGAGCGTTTTGAGCACCGCGACTTCGCGAGTGCGTTCGCGAATCGACATCGCCATGGTGTTCGCGGAGACGAGCAGCGTCGCAAAGACCACCGCCATGCAGATGCTGAGGATGAACGCCTTCACGTTGCCGATGCTGTTGATGAAACTGAGCTGAAATGCTTTCTCGCTCTCGGTCTTGGTGGGCTGAGGTGAGTTGCGGAACATGGCGTCGACGGCGGCGGCGACTTTGGGAACATCTTCCGGCGAGTCGGCCAGAATATTGAAAGTGCCGGAGGTGCCCTTGAAGAAAGAAACCGCCTCTTCGAGATATTTCCGGTTGAAATAGAGGGTAATCGACGGCTGGGGAGCGGTGAAAATTCCGCGGATATTGAGTTCCAGATTGACGGGAAAGATCGTCCCCTTGAGAACGATGCGGTCGCCGATTTTCCAGCCAAACTTCTTGGCCAGTTCGCTATCCACGACGGCGCCCGCTTGATCGTGTTGCCAGGCCGCGAGTTGATCGTCGGAAATCTTGAAATCGGTGACCACTTTAAAGATTTCGTCGGGATCGGTGGCAAACTGGGCAAAGAAATTTTCCGGCTTCTCGTCTTTGTATAAGCCTCCAAACCACTGTGTGGGGGCCACCGCGACCACACCGGGGACAGTGCGCATTTTCTCCCGGTAAAAGATGGGCAGGGTTTGAGTCAACGAGACGCGATGCCGTGTGATCAGCCGCTGCGCGGACTCGGAACTGCCTTTATCGATATACCAGCTATGCCAGACCGACATCATGAGCGTCAGCAGGACCAGCGAAAAAGTGATGCTCACGACGGTCAGAACGCTGCGGCGCTTATTGCGGAAGGCGCTCTTGGTCACAAATCGGGTTAGGGTCATGGCTGGCTCAAACTCCGGGCAGCGCAACAGGCACACAGACAGAACACTGAGAGAAAGTACGAGTCCTGGCGATGGACGGTTCCAGAATAATGCACCGGACGCCGCCCGGACAACCGGGCGATATCCCGGATTTGGTGAACATCAATATTACCAAGTATTTGGCGAGGCCGGGCGTAGCGACAGCATCCCTTCGACTTCGCTCAGGGCAAGCTCAGCCGGCTGGTCGTGGCGGCGTCCTCGCCGCCACATTTGATTGGGGATGTGGACCTGGACGCCTCCACGATAGCCGCTCGGACGGCGGCGCTACGAGCAATTACTTCCGTAACTCTCGCCTGTTAGTTCATCGCGCTATCCTAATTG
>JAYTFO010000048.1:0-13640 GCA_043734305.1 Acidobacteriota bacterium
CGCAGCGTCCGATACACCGGCTCGCGATAACGGCAACCAGTGTAATTCGACTTCGCAACCGCACCCCAATGTCCGTCCACCTGATAGACAGCGATCACATGGTCGGTGTCATGTTCGGCTTCCAGATCAAGAATCAGCGGAGGATATCCGTTGGCACGCAATGCCGCCGCCGCAAACAGCGCGCCTTCATAACAATGCGAAGTGTTCTCGCGTAAAACGCGGCGCGGCGACCAAGCGGTGTCCGCAAGATGGTATGGCATATCGTTGAGGACGCTCTGAATGCCGTGCGGAGTTTTTAAACTGCGCAGTTTGCGCAGTTCAGCAGGAGTAAAACCGCCGGTGCTGTTTTCTTTTTTCATTAATTCCGAGTAGAGACGCGGCTTGCCGCGTCTAGTCTCCCTGGCAGCACTGTGATTTTGAACGTATCAGGGTCACGCACAGATTGGGAATAGAAGAGCGGGTTCGGGACGGTCAATGTTCCGGGCGAAACAACTCCATCAATTCCCCGGGGCGCTCGATCAGCACATCCGGCGGCACTTCTTCCAGCGTATGCGGCGCGAACCCATACGTGACGCCGCAAGTCCACAACCCGGCGTTGCGGCCGGTCAGAATGTCAATCGCCGAATCACCAATCATGATCGCTTCCGAAGAGGCGACTTCCATCTCCTCCAGAATTGTCTGCACTCCCAATGGATCAGGCTTCTTCGTCGCAAAACTGTTGCCGCCATAAATGCGCGCGAAGAAGTCGCCCATACCAAGCGCCTGCACGATGTCGCGCGAGGGGTTGACGGGCTTATTGGAAAGAACGGCCATAAGTCTTTGCGATCCGTTTGATGGCGTGGCCAACCCAGCCAGCGCCTCCGGGATTCCCGCGTAGACCGTGGTGTGATCCAGTTTGTGAATCCGGTAGTAGCCGAGAAAATAATCGAGCGCCGCCTGAAAAGTCGGTTCGTGGTCCGAACCGCCGAGCGCGCGCCGCACCAGTGTGGGCGCACCGTCGCCAACGTAGGAAGCGATCAGTTCACCGGGCAACTCAGGGCGCTCAAAATGCCGCAGCATGGCATTGACGGAGTGGATGAGATCAAGCCGCGAATCAATCAGCGTCCCATCAAGATCAAACACCAGCAGACGGATAGCTCGCGTATCGAACGGGCGCAGGAAGCGGATCATGGATGTATCAGGGTAAATGAAGGAGCAGGTGTTAGGTATTGGGTCTTAGGAAAAACCAAACGCTGCTCGCTCGGTGGACAAGAAACGGGCTGCCACGGGAGAACGTCACACCATTTCCTAAGACCTAAGACCCAACCCCTAACACCTGTTTTCCTCGCTTTCCCAACAGCCACTCGCCATTTACAATGAGTCGCGACCCAACCGCGCGGGGTGGATGACCGAAATGCCTACGACAAAAGTCGATCCCAAGCTGATTGACAGCGATGTCAAGAAGATTTCCAAAACCTATCAGGGCCTAACCGGACAACAACTGATCGATTGGTATCGCGTGATGTACACCTCGCGGCGCGTAGACGACCGCGAGATTCTTCTCAAGCGCCAGCAAAAAGTTTTTTTTCAGATTTCGGGCGCAGGGCACGAAGCAATCGGAGTGGCCGCCGCCTACGCGCTCAAGAGCAATTACGACTGGTTTTTTCCTTACTATCGCGACCGCGCTCTCTGTCTGGCATTGGGCGCGACTCCGTACGAGATGCTGCTCGGCGCGGTGGGCGCGGCCGACGACCCCAGTTCCGGCGGCCGCCAGATGCCGTCCCACTGGGGGTTCAAGCGGCTGAATATCGTCACCCAGTCTTCGGCGACCGGAACGCAAATTCTGCACGCCGTCGGATGCTCCGAAGCCGGACGCTATTTCGCTCAGCATCCCAATGCCGCCCGAAAAGCGGATGGCGACTACCGGCAATTCAAAGATGTCCAGTTTCAGGGAGATGAAATTACCTACGTGTCGCTGGGTGATGGCACCACCAGCGAAGGCGAATTTTGGGAAGCGCTGAACACCGCCTCAAACCGTCGCTTGCCCGTGCTGTTTTGCGTCGAAGACAATGGGTACGCGATCTCGGTTCCGGTCGAAGTCCAGACATCGGGCGGGAATATCTCGCGCCTGGTTTCCGGCTTTCCGAATTTTCACTTTGAAGAAATCGACGGCACCGATCCGATCGTCGCCTACGCAGCCTTAAAGCGGGCAGCCGATTACTGCCGCGCCGGGCATGGCCCCGCATTCGTGCATGCGCATGTGATCCGTCCGTATTCACATTCGTTGTCGGACGACGAACGGCTCTACCGTCCCGACAGTGAACGTCAGCGCGATGCAGCTCGCGATCCGATTTCCTGCCTGCAAATGTTTTTGCTGCGGGAAGGGATTCTCGACGAAAAAAGCATCAACAAGATCGAAAAAGAGGTAGACGACGAAGTGCAAGCCGCAGCCGACCAGGCGTTGGCAGCAGCCGTGCCGCAGCCGGACACGATTTACAACTTCGTGTACTCGCCGGATATCGATCCCACGTCGACGGCATTTGCCACGCAGCCCGCCTTTGCATCCGCCGAGCCGGCGGCCGACGGCAAAAAATCGGCGGCTTCTCAACCGAAAACGATGGCGGACCTGATCACCGCCACACTGCGCGACGAGATGCGGCGCGATGAGCGCATCGTAATCTTCGGCGAAGATGTAGCCGACGCCAGCCGCGAGGAATACATCAAGCAGAAACTCATCAAGGGCAAGGGCGGCGTGTTCAAGCTGACCTCGGGCCTGCAGATCGAATTCGGTTCCGATCGCGTATTCAACTCCCCGCTCGCCGAAGCCAACATCGTGGGACGTGCTACTGGAATGGCCGTCCGGGGAATGAAGCCGGTGGTGGAAATACAGTTCTTCGATTACATCTGGCCGGCGATGATGCAACTCCGCGACGAACTTCCCATCATCCGCTGGCGCTCGAACAATGCCTTCTCGGCGCCGGCTGTGGTGCGCGTTGCGATTGGCGGCTATCTCACCGGCGGCGCGATCTATCACTCGCAGTGCGGCGAGAGCATCTTCACGCACACTCCCGGAATGCGAGTCGTATTCCCTTCCAATGCACTCGACGCTGCGGGGTTGCTGCGCACCGCGATTCGCTGCGACGACCCCGTCCTCTTTCTCGAACACAAGCGCCTGTACCGCGAAACTTACGGACGGTCGCCTTATCCCGGACCCGATTACATGGTTCCGTTCGGTAAAGCGAAGACCGTGCAGGCGGGAACCGATTTGACCGTCATCACCTACGGCGCGGTCGTCCCGCGCGCATTGCAAGCCGCGCAGAAACTGGAGCGCGAACACCAGATCAGCGTTGAACTCATTGACCTGCGCACGCTAAACCCGTTTGATTGGGACGCAATCGCCGCCTCGGTGAAGAAGACGAATCGCGCCCTGATTGCCTACGAGGATTCACTGAGCTGGGGATACGGCGCGGAAATCGCCGCCCGCATCGCCGACCAACTCTTCCATCATCTGGACGCGCCGGTGAAACGCATTGCTGCCACCGACACATTCGTCGCCTACCAACCAATTCTCGAAGACGCGATTCTGCCGCAAGTGAGTGACTTGTTCCGAGCGATGAAGGAATTGGCGGAGTTCTGAAATCTTGTCTCGATTGGAATCAGGTGGTGAGTAACAAAACACTGCTTGTCTTTCCACGAAGAGCTTGGTCGAACGTTACCAGCTTCAAGCCGCTCACCGAAGCAAACGCTACCAGGTAGGCATCAGCCCAGTCCTTGGGTACGGGTATTCGGCGTTGGGATTCGGCGCGAAATGTTTGTTCCAGTCCCGCGGGCTCATCAAGAAATACAACACGCGGATCTTCCAACCAACGGTCATAAACATCCCACGCCTGCTGTTGGCCCATGACTTCCGATCCCATCACGGCCTTGGTAGTGAGAAGTCGCAACACGCTCAATTGAGTAATCCGGCAGAAGCACAGACGCACGTCGGCACCTAGGCTCTCAAACCATCGAGCCGCACTGGAATGGTGGACATGGCGGTCGCAAGTCAGAGCGATCCAGACATTCACATCAGGGAAAAGGAATGATCTCGAAGATTTTGGCATTGTCGAGCTCGATGGTCCCGGGCTTTTTCGATCGAACCAGCGGCAACGAAACCGGACGGCCGCGTCCGCGAGACTTCGGGCGAAGTTCTGCCTCCACGCCGCGCAGGATCAGTTCCTTCACACTCCGCCCTTCCTCAGCCGCTTTGCCTTTTAAATCCCGGTAGAGGGAGTCGGGAATGTCCACGGTGGTTCGCATAGGAACAATCCTACCATATTTATGGCTGATAAAGTGAACTTGCTTTTGCCACAACGCCCCTAAAGTCTCCGCCCATTCGTGCCGATAGAAGGCAGTATGGACCTTTCCGCCATTGCCCTTCAAGGATTAGAACAAGCCGACGCGCAGTTGGAGAAAGCAGCCAGCCGGATTGCCAGTGCGGCGGCGCTGTCTCCCGACGGAAGCAATGTCGATACGGTTGATCTCAGCGCCGAAATGGTTGCGCTCCTCTCCGCCAAGAATCAGTTTTCGGTGGAAGTTGCGACCCTGAAAGTCGCCGGCGAAGTGCAGAAAAACGAAGTCAACCTGATCGCCTGAGATTGCCTCGGAAAGTTTTACCCGGATTTTTTCGCGCTTCGCATCCTGCCTGATCCCTCTCCAAGATTGAAGCCGATCGGACCTCCGCCGTAGCAGATGAGTGCAAAGGCAATGGCAACCAGCGCTAACGGAAACTCGTAGCCGCCTGGTGCGGTGAACCCGTTTCTCCAATGAACTTTCACGATCGCAACGGTCATTTCGATCAGGAAGGCAGCCGCGGCGAAGCGCGTGCACAAGCCCAGGACGATCACGATTCCGCCGAAGAATTCCGTCGCAGCGGAGTAGTAGGCCAACCACGCCGGGATTCCCAGCGACGCCACGAACTGCTGGTGTCCGTGGAATCCACCGAACACTTTCTTGTATCCGTGCGCAATCATGATCGCGCCCAGCGCAAGCCGCATTACCAAAAGCGCGAACGGCTGTAGACGATTGAGGAAATTCAAACGGGCCTCCGGAGTTGGGAAAAGTAAGGTAGCAGAAAAGCCGGCCTTGGGTCTTGGTCTCCGGTCTCAGGAAAACCGCGGGTGCGGTCTGACTGCAAAAGACGCGGCAAGCCGCGTCTCTACTTGAGGGCGAGTGCTGCACGCAGGGTTTGCACTTCCTGACACCTAAGGCCTAACGCCCAACACCTAGTTTACTACCATTCCGAGTACACGGTGCCGTCGCCGGCAACGTGACTCGAGCCGCTGTGGACGCCTGCCATTCCGGGGTCGGTTTGTTCCAGCGTCATGATGGAGTCGTCCTCTTCCGGAACCCAAGTATCGTCGCGGCCAGTAATGTCTTCCGGAACAGACTCGATGTAACCGGCTTGCTTCAGGTCCTGCAGTGAATTCGGAGCCTTCTTCTTGTCCAAGGTGTATTCGACGATCGACTGGTTGAGCGTCTGTAGATTCTGCCGCAGGTTGTCTTCCCGTGCACTGTTGATGCTCTGGCTGTAAATCGGCACAGCGATCGCCAGCAAGATCACGATGATGCTGAGCACCACCATCATCTCGATCAGCGTAAACCCGCGTTCTGTTCGCTTCGACGTGGTTTTCATTTCCTGGCCAGTGCTAGTGCGTCCAGCTGGAATATACGGTCCCGTCGCTGGCCGTCTCATTGGAACCGCTATGGATAGATCCTATCCCGGGCTGGTTCGGATCAAAGGCCTTTTGCGGATCTTCGAGCTCCGTCACCCAGGTGTCGGCGCGGCCGGTAATATCCTCTGGAATGTATTTCATATACCCCGCCTGAATCAGATCATCCAAGCCCTGCGGTGCTCTTTTTTTGTCGAGGGAGTAGGCCTCGATGACTTTGTTGAGCGTCGCCACATTGGAGTGCAGCTTCGCTTCCTTGGCGCGCAGGATGCTCTGGTTGTACATCGGCAACGCGATCGACATAATCACCAGGATCAGGCTGATCACCACCACCATCTCGATCAGCGTGAATCCGCGGGCGCCTGTTCGGGGCTGGATTCTCATCTACCAGTCCTTATACTTCGAGTCATCCAGAGCGGTGCCCTGCGATTTGGTGTAAACGTCGAAAACGCTCTGGCCGCCCCAGGAATCGGAAGTGGGATCGTCCTGCATGGAACGCATGCCCCATTCGTCCTTGCCCGTCATGGGATCAATCGGAATCTTGCGCAGGAATTTCAGTTTCTTGCCGCCAACGTCGATCCCTTTGACCAGCGTTTCGAGGTCGGGCGGATAGTTTTCGCTCCCGACTTTGGTCTGAAACGCGCCGCGATCGGCAGCGTCTTTGTAGCGGTCGATGCCGTCGCGGATCATCCAGAGGTCGTTGCGAAGCTCGCGCTCTCGTTCTCGCTGGAGGGTGGTTCGCATCAGTGGAACCGCCATGCCAGTCAAAATCACCAGGATCGCAGTGGCGACAATCAGCTCGATCAGCGTGAAGCCGCGAGTCCCGCTGCGTGGGAAGCGTACCGCCGAATTAGTGGATTGAGTCATTGAGTCATTCAGACATTAAGTCATTGGTCGTAATCAAAGAGTCTAGTTATTCAATGTCTCAATACTCAATGATTCAATCCCTCAATGTCTCTATTGCACGGTCACGGCTGCCTGCGCTCCGCTCATGGCGATGGCTTGCATGGCAGGATCGCGCGCTCCGCCGCGTGTGATTGTCAACTGCGATTGTCCCGGCGCCTTGGCCATGAACGTCAGCGTAACCACCGCTCCCTGGCCCGAAACTCCACCTGCTCCCGGAGGACGCGTCGCCGTCAGCTGCAAAGTCCCAGTGGAAGGATCGTCGCGATGAACGAGCGCCACGGCCTGTCCATCCTGCGACAGGAATCCGCCATTGGAAACATTCACCAGCTGTAGCTGGTTAGCGTCATAGTTGAGCTGCAAAGGCACGGAGTAAACGTTCTGTCCGCCTGAAACCATCACGTTCACGGTGAAAGTCGCGCCTTTGGCTTGCGTAAGCGCGGGCGGATCAAACATGAATGCGCCCGCTGCACCGGCCTCGGTGGAGGGGGCTGGCTGCGGCGCGGGCTGAGCAGGTTGCGGCGCCGACTGCTGCTGCATTGGCGGAGGCGCACTGGGCGCCACTGCAGGCGTTGGCACGGCGGGCTTGCTGCCACTGCGGCGCAATTCCAGAGCGTTCGCCGTTCCCACGTCCACCATATCGAGATTGGACCGGGAAGCTTCCGGTCCGCGGATAATGTGCGGGATCAGCACAAAGACGATTTCGTTCTCCTTGTGCTCGGTGCTGGTCTGCGAAAACAGATACTTCAGAATCGGGATGTTAGCCAGACCCGGAATCCCGCTCAACGACCTCGTCTGCTGATCTTCCAGCATGCCACCCAGCAGGTTGACTTCTCCATCCTTCAGGCGAATCTCGTGCTCGATCTTGCGCTGCCCGATGATTGGCTGGTCGATGCCCCCGATGTGCGCCACTCCCGTGACGGCAGAAATATCGAGCGATATCTTCAACGTGACTTCCCTGCCCGCGTGAACGCGTGGAGTGATGTCGATGTTGACGCCGACATCCAGGTACTGGAACTGCGTGTTGACCAGAGGATTGATTCCGGCGCCGATACCGCCGATGCCAGGCTGCCCGAACGAACCCGTCGCGATGGGCACTCTTTCGCCGATTTTCAGCGTCGCCTTCTGTCCGTCCAACGCCCGAATCTGCGGATTCTGAATCAGCTTCGTGTTGCTGTCGCTCATCAGCGCTGTAGCGGTGGCGGGTGGAATGGTGACCTGAAAGTTGGTGGCATTGAGATTCGCCAGCTGGTTCAAGTTGATGGTGTTGGGCGTCCCCTGGGTCACGGTCCCGCCCTGTGTCCCGCCCTGGTTTTGGGCCGACGTCTGCGTTACGTTGCTTTGCAGCGCTACCGTGACGCTGGTCGGTGGATTGATGCCGAGAGTATGCATCTTGTCGCGGCTGACCTGCATGACCGCCACTTCCACTACCACTTCGGGCTTGGCCTTATCGAGATCGTCAACCAACTTCTGGGCCAGCGCCATCTGGTCGGGAGTGCCCCGCACCACGATCGCACCCTGCGAGGGCAACTGCTGGATGCGGCTGACTTCGAGGATGGTGCGCATGGCATTGACTACGTCCTGCAATTCGGTGGGCTGAGAAAGATTCGATAAGTAAAAAGTTTTGATGACGTTTTGTTCCAGCTCTTTCCGCTTGGCAGGGTTGTCTTGCGCGACAAAAATCGTATTGGGCGTGACCGGACGCCAGAAGGTTTTGGTTTCGAACGAGACCACTTCGAGCGCGTCTTCCAGGGTAACGCCGTTCAGTTCAATCCGAACGCGCCGCCCGGTATAGTCGGGATCGAACAGGACGTTGATGCCAGCCAGTTTCCCGATCGTTTCATAAATCACCTTGGTGTCCTCGGTGAGTTTGAGCGTAATGGGGACGTTGGCGATCGGCGTCAGTTCGACCGGCCCCTGGGCGGAATCGAGCCGGCGGCGCAAGGCGGTGGCTCCGGCAGACGCCTGCGGCTGCGGATTCTGCCCGTCGCGAATCATCTGCTGGGTACGGCGCAGTTCCTGTTGCGCGATGAAGGACGACGGATCGATCTCAGCGGCCTTCTGGAATTCCATCACCGCATCGTCGAGTTTGCCCGCGTCGCGAAGGCCTTGCCCCCGGTGCACGTGCGCGGCGGCAGCGAGGAACTTAGTACGCTCGTAGGACGCTCGATACTTCAGGTCTTTTGGCTTCAGGCCGTAGGCTTGCTTGTAAAAATCAAAAGCTTGTTCGTAGTTCTGCCGCGCTTCGGCATCGGCGCCTTTTTCATAGAGCGTCTTGGCCTGATCGGCGGCAAAGACCACAAGGCTGACGCACAGGAGCACTACGAACAGAGCCGGATGGATCAGGCGTCTCATCAAAACTGTCCTCGGTAAAATTTCTCTTGCGGGCGACTGCACCCGCTCGCCGGAATCCAGCGCCGGAGCAACGGACGGGGGCTCCAGACGACCGTCTCCTGCAAAAAGTACTGGAAAATCGGATTATAGCATCGCCTCAACATCGGTCCGAAGTGATTGGTACGCAGATGTTTACACTCCTTGGTCCCTGTACTAAAGGTGCAGGTCTTAGGTCTCAGGTCTTAGGTGTCAGGAAATCCATCCAACGCGAACAGCGCAGGCCTTTCTTGGACCCCAACACCCAAGACCTAAGACCTAACACCTGCTTCTCTGTTACTTTATTTTCAGCAGTATGACTCGACAGACTACTCATCAGACGCGTCCCACTCCGGAGAAGAATCCCCGCCGACAGCCCACCGCTTCCGGAGACAGGGATGCCGCTGTCAATAGGAACGCAGCCCACAACTACTTCTTGCTGGAAAAATTTGAGGCCGGCATGGTCCTGACCGGCACCGAGGTCAAAGCGATCCGCGACGGGTTGGCCAACCTGAAAGACTCCTACGGTCTGATCAAAGATAACGAACTCTGGTTGCTGAACTGCCACATCAGTCCCTACGAACATGGCAGCTATTCCAATCATGCTGCCACACGCACCCGGAAATTGCTGGTCCACCAGGAAGAGATTCGGAAGCTGATCGGCAAAACGCAAGTGAAGGGATTGACGCTGATCCCCACCCGAATGTACTTCAAGAACGGTCGAGTAAAGATCGAACTGGCCCTGGCCCGCGGAAAGCAACAGTGGGACAAGCGGGAAACCGAACGCCGCCGCACGGCCGACAAAGAAGCTCGCGAAGCCATCGTGCGCAGCAAGCGCCTCGGCTAGCTCCCAAATTCGCCTCCCATGTGAAAACAATTGCGGAGTTACGGCAGTGCGGTGACACTCCGATTCTCCTCCGGTCATTTGTTATCAATGCTTTCAAAAAACCCTTGTAGGGTGCTGATTTTGCGTGCTATTTCAGCGAAGGAGCTGTATAAACTACAAACGCTAGTAGGCGGTCCCCCAGATCCGTGCAAGCGGTAAATGAGCAAGAAAACCTCACCCCAAGACTCTAACAATATAAAATCGGAGCGCGATATGAAAAGAAAGTTTTGCCAGGCCCACTGTGCGGTGTTGTGTCTCGCCGCTATTTTGTTAATCGTTTTACCGACCCTTTCTTTCGCCCAACATTCTGTTCACGTCTACCAGGAAACCAAACACGATACTTCGTTGCCTTTGTCGGAACTCATTCGGATGACTCCCGCGCAGCCGAATCCGTTTTCGCCGCGGATCCTCGACATTCTTCCCACGGGCCACGATGCGCCGGCAAACTTCACTCAAGCTCCAGACGCGGCTTTGCAGGAAAAAACTCTACCGAATGTTTCGGCAACTCTCGGCCTGAATTTTGATGGCATGGGCCTTGGATTTCCTGGCTTCGGCATCTGCTGCGCGCCGCCCGATACCAACGGTGTCGTGGGTGCAACCCAGTACGTGCAGTGGGTCAATCTTGACTTCGCGGTCTTCAATAAGACTACCGGCGCGCTGGTGGCCGGGCCGACCGCTGGCAATGCCCTCTGGGCCGGCTTTGGGGGCAATTGCCAGACCCAGAACAACGGCGATCCGATCGTGCAGTACGACAAGATCGCGAATCGCTGGGTCTTCACGCAATTCCAAATCGCAATCCAACCGTTCCAGCAATGCGTCGCCGTATCGACCACCTCCGACGCCACCGGAAGCTACAACCGATACGCCTTCTCGTTCGGCAACCAGTTCAACGACTATCCGAAACTGGGTGTCTGGCCGGACGCTTATTACATGTCGTTCAACAATTTCCTTAACGGCCAAAGCTTCACGGGCCCCGATGCTTGCGCCATGGACCGCAATGCGATGCTGGCTGGAACCCCGGCCACCATCCAATGCTTCCAGCAGAGCAGTTCCTTCAGCACCCTGCTGCCTTCCGATATGGACGGCACGATTCAACCCGCCGCCGGCGAACCTGGCTTTTTCGTTGACTTCGGCCTCAACAAGCTCAACTTATGGAAATTCCACGTGGACTTCGCGGTTCCCGCCAATTCCACTTTCACCGGACCGACTGCTCTCACAGTTGCCAATTTCACGCAAGGCTGCAACCGCAGCTGCGTCGCGCAGCCCGGAACCACCAACCGCCTGGACATGTTGGGCGATCGCATGATGTACCGTCTCGCCTACCGCAACTTCGGCGATCATGAGGCTCTGTTCGCAAGCCATACCATCACCACCGGCTACCGCTGGTACGAACTGCGCGATCCGAACGGGGCCCCGACCGTGTTCCAGCAAGGCACCTTCGCTCCCGACGCAAGCACACGCTGGATGGGCAGCATCGCCAGCGATCAGAACGGCAACATCGCAGTCGGTTACACGCTCGGTAGCAGCACGATATTCGCGTCCGTGTTCTTCACGGGCCGGACACCGAGCGATCCGGCCGGCACGCTCGAAACCGAACAGGTCATCGTCAATGGCAGCGGCTCCCAGACCAGCCCCACTCGTTGGGGAGATTACAGTGCGATGACCATCGATCCCGCCGACGACTGCACCTTCTGGTACACCCAGGAGTACAGCAAGACGACCGGCAGCTTCAGCTGGAATACTCGCATTGCCAACCTCAAGTTCAATGGTTGCGCGGGCACTCCGAATTTCACTCTCGGTGCAAACCCCAACACGCTGACTATCGCCCGAGGCACGAACAAGACGAGCACGATCACGGTGACTCCGTTGAACGGCTTCAGCGGCAGCGTCAATCTGAGCGCCTCTGGTCTACCCAGCGGAGTGACGGCCGGGTTCAGCCCCAATCCCACAACCACAACCAGCACGCTGACTCTGACCGCTGACGCCAGCGCCACGATTGGCACCTCCACCGTGACCATCACTGGCACGTCGGGAGCCTTGACCTCGACGACCACGTTGAGCCTCACCATAACCGGCAATGGTCCAGTCGTTACGCTGAGCCATTTGTCCCTCAAGTTCGCCGGGCGGACGGTCGGTACCACCAGCCTACCCAAACCCGAGAGAGTGACCAACACCGGCTCGGCAACGCTGAATATCTCCAGCATCGCCGTGACCGGCGACTTCGCGATCTCGTCGAACACCTGCGGCGCGACCTTGGCCGTGGGGGCACACTGCATAGTGAAGGTCACGTTCACACCCACGGGTACCGGGATTCGAACGGGATCACTCACGTTCACGGACGATGCGGCCAACAGCCCGCAGATCGTACCGCTGAGTGGCAAAGGCCTCTAACCGCTAAACCGGAAAACTCACGAGGGCGGGACTTCGGTCCCGCCCTCCCCTTTTTCTATCCCACGCAGAACTCGACAGACAAGCTTCGCGAGTTCCCTCTTGCCTGAACCGTACCGTCGCCAAAAACGCACGCCCGAGTGAACCAGGCCCTACCACCTCAGATGAGTTGCGCGTTTCCCCTCCGACCGTGGATACTAAAAAAAGAAAATCATGAATATCAACCTTTCTCTCTCCTCACCTTCCCAAGTGGAAACCGACTGCCTGGTCGCCGTGGTACTCGACCAGGGCGAAAAAGATAAGCCGGCAGCTACTCTCGCATGTACCGACGCAGCCGTACGCGATGCCGCTAAGGAAGTGATCGCGAGCGCCGAAGTCACCGGCAAGATCTTCGAGACAACGCTGCTGCATCGCCCGGCCGGACTCAAAGCAAAACGCCTGCTGCTCGTGGGCGGTGGCAAAGCAAAGACTTTTTCCACCGCTGAACTGCATAAGGTCGCGGGTGCGGCGGTGCGCACACTGAAAGGCAAGAGCATTCGCAGTTTCGCTTTTGCGCTGCCCGAGAACGGCGTCAGCGCGGCGGAAGGTGTTCGGTCGGTCGTGGAAGGTGTATTCGTCGGCGACTTCGATCCCGACTACTACAAGAGCGATCGCAAAGACCAGAAAGTCGACTCCGTAACGATTATTGCGCGCGGCGACCAGTCTGCTCTTGAACAATCCTTGAACATCGGTCGCATCGTCGGCGAGTCGCAGACGTTTACGCGCGACCTGGTGAACGAACCCTCCAATCGTATGACGCCCACCATGATGGCCGACCGCGCCAAGAAAATGGCTGGCGAAGTCGGGTTGAAATGCGAAGTCTACGGCGCCGACAAAATCAAGGAACTGAAGATGGGCGCATTCTGGGGCGTCGCGCAGGGATCGGATGAGCCGCCTGCGCTGATTGTTCTCCGTTATGAGCCCGCTGGTGCCGTCGAGAAGATTCATCTCGGCCTGGTCGGCAAAGGAGTTACGTTCGACACCGGCGGCATCTCCATCAAGCCTGCCGACGGCATGGAGAAAATGAAATACGACATGGCCGGCGGCGCGACGATGATCGGAGTCATGCGCGCCATCGCGCTGCTCAAACCAAAAGTGAAAGTGACGGCCATCGTGTGCGCCACCGAGAACATGCCGTCCGGCAAAGCGCAAAAGCCCGGCGACGTACAAATCGCCATGTCCGGCAAATCCATCGAAATTATCAACACCGACGCCGAAGGCCGCCTTGTCCTCGCGGACGGCCTCTGCTACGCCCGCCAGCTAGGCTGCACCCACATCGTGGACGCTGCCACCCTGACCGGCGCGGTCGTTGTCGCGCTCGGCTACGTCAACGCCGGCATCTTCGCCAGCGACGACCAGATGTA
>JAYTFO010000049.1:0-7624 GCA_043734305.1 Acidobacteriota bacterium
GGCTGGTCCACGAACGTCATGTGTCCGCTGTTGGGCAGGATGACGAGTTGCGATCCGGCAATTTTGTCGTGCATCTCGCGCGACATCTTCGGATCGCTCTCGTCGTGATCGCCGACGAGGATCAGCGTCGGCACTTTGATTTGTGAAAGCCGGTCGACGTATTCCACTTCGGTGAGATTGCCGTCCACCACAAACTCTCCGTGCGAGCCCCACATCTCGCGATACACATCCCACGCCGTGTTATTGGACACGACCGGATCATCGTTCGGGTCGGGATGCGCCTGGTACACGTATGGGAAGTATCCCTTGCCCCAAGCCAGCTTTGCGTATTCTTCGGGATAGCGTCCGTGCTCCCACTGCTCGCCTTTACCGAACAGGCCGGCGGATTCCAGGGCGTTCACCCGCGCAAGGTCCTTGGGATCCATTTCGGACTTGATCTTCGCCAGTGCTTCGTTGAGTTCTCTGGTACTGGCGAACGTGCTGCCGAGAATCAGGTGGGAGAGATTCCTCTGATACTTGAGTGCGTAAGCCTGTGCGAGCGCGCCGCCGTAGGAGTGTCCAAGCAGGCTGATCTTGCCGAGACCGAGCGCCTGCCGTACGGACTCGACATCCTCGACCATGTTCGCGATGGTGTACTGCTTCGTGTCCTCAAATTTCGACGACCGGCCCGAGCCTCGTTCGTCGATGAAAATCAGACGACTGGTGCGCATCAACGGCAGCAGGTACGGCAGAAGATATTCGTGCGATGCTCCCGGCCCGCCGTGCACGATCATGAGCGGAGCCCCATGCCCGACAGCCTTGTAGTAGATCAAGGCGCCGTGGCTGTCGACGAAACCTTCCTGCATGGGATAGAGGTTTGATGGCGCGGATTGCGCAGAGAGCAGAATTGGGACCAGCATCAACAGGAAAACGATCAGACAATTTCGCATGGCAAAAATGCTAGCACAGCGCACTCCAGTGCTGCGTGATGATAACCCGGCGATGAAAGAGGAAAGAGGAAGAGGATCATTCCCAAAGCTTTTCTCCGTGCCTCCGTGTCTCCGTGGTGGGTGTTTGCTCGTCTCCAAGCCACGAAGCGTTGCTGACTTCCCGCGCGCTCTGCTAGCCTAACTAGTTTGCCACTGCTTGTCTGACGACTTCTGGGAGTGAGCGTTATGCCAGCCATCAAATTTCGCGGTGTGGACTTTATCTCTTTCGATACTCTGCTCAACGACGACGAGCGCCTGGTGCGCGATACGGCACGCAAATTCATCGAAGACAACCTCGTCCCGATCATCGAAGAATGCAATCGCGCCGGACGCTTCCCGCGCGAACTGGTGAAGCCGATGGCGGACCTGGGATTCTTCGGCGCGTCACTTGAGGGCTACGGCTGCGCCGGCATGTCGAACGTCGAATACGGACTGGTCACGCAGGAACTGGAACGCGGCGACTCCGGCGTGCGCTCGTTCGTGAGCGTGCAATCGGCGCTGGTGATGTATCCCATTTACGCGTTCGGCAGCAACGAGCAGAAAAACACCTGGCTGCCTGCAATGCAGAAAGGCGAAAAGCTCGGCTGCTTCGGACTGACCGAGCCCGGCTTCGGATCGAATCCCGGCGGCATGCTCACACGCGCTCGCAAAGTTGGCAAAGAATACGTGCTGAACGGCGAGAAAATGTGGATTACCTCTGGCTCGATCGCCGACGTCGCCGTGATCTGGGCGAAGGTCGAAGATGAAGACGACAAAGTCCGCGGCTTCCTCGTTGAAACCGACCGCCCCGGCTTCAAAGCCGACGACATCCACGGCAAGTGGTCGCTACGCGCGTCGGTGACGTCGGGCCTGTCGCTGCAAGACGTGCACATCCCCGAGTCAAACCTGCTACCGGGATCAGGCGGCATGAAATCTCCGCTGATGTGCCTGAACCAGGCGCGCTACGGAATCGCATGGGGCGTGATCGGCGCGGCCATGTCGTGCTACGACTGCGCACTGCAATATGCAATACTCCGCAAACAATTCCGCGATCAGCCGATCGCGTCACACCAACTCATCCAGGAAAAACTCGCGTGGATGATCAGCGAAATCACCAAGGCTCAATTGCTAGTCCTGCAAGTTGGCCGCCTGAAAGATGCCGGCAAAGTCGAACACCAGCACATCTCAATGGCGAAACGAAACAACGTCTGGATGGCACTGGAGTGCGCCCGCATGTCCCGCGACATTCTCGGCGCAAACGGCGTGGCGGACGATTATCCGATCATGCGGCATCTGATGAATCTGGAGTCGGTGAAGACCTACGAGGGGACGCACGATATTCATACGCTGATTATCGGGGCTAGCGTTACGGGGATTGACGCGTTTTGATAAACCCCGAGGCCGCAACGGACGAGGGAGGAAATCGAAGCGGCACTCAGGAATTACGACGCTGCACTCGATCGGCAATCTTTCTAGTTGCAGAATCGGCTTGGACCCGTTTCTGTGGGGTCATTTTAGCGGCTCTCTCGTTGATATCATCTGCGAGTCGCTCCCCAAGCGAATTTTCCGCCAACGCTTCCCGGAGCAGCATCTTGATGTACGTCTGGTACCCCAAGCCCTTTTGCGTCGCCAATTGGCGGGCAGTTTCCAGGTCATCCTTCGAGATTCGCAACGTAATTGGCTGAGATGGCTTTGCCCCTTGCAGGAGGTTGCCCAAGGTCAGCGGTCGCTTCTGTTTCATGCGTTGACGGATCTCAGCCTCGATTTCGGAACGATGAGCGTCCCACCACGCTGCTTCTTCGGACTCGCTGGAGAACTTCGGAATCACTGCCTGTTTCATTTTTGGTTTTGCCATATTTACTCCAGCCCCCACTCCCTGAAATACAGTTCCGCCGTTTCTTTGTCCGAGACCCAGCGTGTGATTGGACGCACAGCGTCGCCACGGACTGCAAAGACGATGCTCAGAATGCGCCCGGCACGGGTTGCGCCGACGGCAATCCAGCGTTGCTCGTTACCTTCCATTTGGTACTCCAGCAGAATGTGA
Organism: Acidobacteriota bacterium; assembly: GCA_043734305.1. Classification (GTDB taxonomy): domain Bacteria; phylum Acidobacteriota; class Terriglobia; order Terriglobales; family Acidobacteriaceae; genus Acidiflorens. Next base: position 2,992 of record JAYTFO010000049.1, read on the forward strand.
CTGCCCGAGAGGACATCCTCGGCATCGGAGCGGCTGATGCCATGACGCGAGAGATGCGTTGCATTGTGTTCGTCCCAGTCGAAGGCGGAATTATCTTTCAACCATCAAAGTGTACATCACTTGTACATACAATAAAATTAGTTTACGTACCATTGAATCAAAAGAGTTTATCGACGGCATGGGGGGCTTCCACCATCGTTCGGGTTCTATTGCGAGCCAAGCTTATGGAAGCGCTAGCCACCCTCTCCGCATAACAGATGTATTGACATCTTCGCATTATGCGAAGTACAATATTCGCATAATGCGAACTTGCGAGGAGCGGCATGCACATCATCAGCCGCAAGAAGCTTAAACAGGCGGCTGCGCAGCACGCTAGCCTCGAAGGCCCGCTCGACGCGTGGTTTCGCATCGCAAAGAAAGCCATGTGGAGAAGCCTCGCCGAAGTCAGGAATACACTTTCGAGCGCTGATGCCGCGGACAAATGGACAGTATTCAACATCAAAGGGAACCAATACCGCCTGATCGCCGAAATCAACTACACCTTCGGCCGCATTTATATCCGTCACGTTCTAACGCACGCCGAGTATGACCGAGGAGGTTGGAAACAATGAGCGCGACCGCAGCCCGATCTGAATACGCCGCTTTGCTATCGAGCACTCTGCCCGCGGTGATTCGCAGCGAGGCGGAGAACGAGCGTTACATCGCGGCGCTCGAGGAACTGGACCGCAAGGGTACTCGCATGACGTCCGCCGAGCGCCGGATGGCCGAGCTTCTCACCCTGCTGATCGAAGATTTTGAAGAGAAGCACTACTCGCTCAAGGCGGCCAGCCCTGTGGAAGTCCTGAACGAACTGATGAAAGCGAACAACCTGAAGCAGAAAGACCTGCTCGATATCTTCGGGACGCCCAGCATCGTCTCTGAAGTTCTCCACGGAAAGCGCCAGTTCACAACCGAACACATTCGGCGGCTCAGCCGGCGGTTTCATGTCTCGCCGGAAGTTTTTATCTGATCGGCAACCACGCGGGCGAGGACGCCCGCGCCACACATTCTAGCCATACAACTCCGTCAGCAGTTCATACGCCCGCCGCAGATGCGGAATCACAATGCTGCCGCCGACTACCAGCGCGACGTTGATTGCCTCTTCCTGCTCGGCGCGGTTCACTCCCAAACGATACGACTGGATGATGTGGTAGTTGATGCAATCGTCGCAGCGCAGGACGGCTGAGGCGGCGAGTCCCATCAGTTCTTTGTATTTTGCCGGCAGCGCGCCTTCCAGATACGTATTGTGGTCAAGATTGTAGAAACGCTTGATGAGGAAGTTGTCGGCCTGGTCGACGTTCTCGTTGAGGCGTGTGCGGGTATCGAGAAAATGACGAGCGATGGCACTCTTCTCGGCTACCTGCTGGTCGGAAAAAATGTAGGTCGGTTCTTTGCGCTCGGACATGCACAAAAGGTTAGCAGAGCCCCGGACGTTCGAGGGGACGGTCGCGAACCAGATCAAGCAGGCCCGGAGTAATCAGAAGTGATCCCTCTCCTTTCCGGTTGTGCCCGCGTTGGTTTATAGTCGGGAGCCGCACTTTCAGGCGTTCGCGGCGGCTGGCTTGTTTATTCGGAGGCAATCATGGCATCTGAAAACCGTACCGTGCCCAAGAGTTTCGGGGAAAACATCGAGAGCGATCTGGCGCTGGAATTTCTGCGCGTGGTGGAGAACGCGGCCATCGCGTCGGCGCGCACCATGGGGCAGGGCGACCGTCCGCTGAGCGATCAGGTTGCCACCGAGATGATGCGCAAGACGATGGACACCATCCCGATGCACGGCACGATCGTGATCGGCGAGGGCGAACGCGACGAAGCGCCCATGCTCTACATCGGCGAGCAGGTGGGAGGAAAGTTTCCCGATGGACGCGACGTGCCCGATGTCGATATTGCCGTCGATCCGCTGGAAGGCACCAACCTCTGCGCCACCGGAGCGCCTGGGTCGATTACCGTGCTCGCCGCGTCGGAAAAGGGTGGCCTGCTGCACGCGCCGGACTGTTACATGGAAAAAATTGTGGTCGGCCCGTCCTGCAAGAACGCGATCGAGCTCGACGCTCCCGTCGCCGACAATCTTAAGAACATCGCTCGCCGCATGCATCGCGGAGTGGATGATCTGGTGGTCATGGTCCTCGACCGTCCGCGCCACGAAAAACTGATCGGCGACATTCGCAAGGCAGGCGCGCGCATTAAGCTGATCGGCGACGGCGACCTCTCAGCCGGTATTGCGGCCGCCGTCATCGGGACCGGGGTCCATGTGGTGATGGGATCGGGCGGCGCACCCGAGGGCGTCATCACCGCAGCCGCGATCCGATGCCTGAACGGCTACATGCTGGGACGCCTGGTCATCAACAAACCAGAACTCGAAGAACGCATCGCCAAGATGGGGATCAAAGACAAGAATCGCATCTACGAAGCTGAAGATCTTGCTCCCGGCAAACAACTAATTTTCGCCGCCACCGGCGTGACCGAAGGCGCGCTGCTGAAAGGCGTGCGCTTCTTTGGCGAAGGGGAGAGAACGTCGTCGGTGATTCTGACGCTCAAGACGGGCAAGGTACGATTTGTCGAGAGCATCCACCTGGATAAAGGCCCGGATGTAAAGGTCAGGTTTGCGTAGCGCCGCCCCTTCGACAAGCTCAGGGCAAGCTCGCTGGCTGTCGTGGAGCCGTCCCGCCTCCACATGCGACGGCGAGACGCCATCGCGACAGTCGGCAAGATGCCGGCGCTACGGTCGGCAGTTTTAGTGATTCCCCAGCAGGATGACAGTTTCCGTCTGCCATTGGCCGCGAACCAGGTACCCTAGCCGTATCTTGTCCCCAGCTGCCCGACCGGAAAGTTCTGCCGCCAGTTCCATCGGTGTCCTTACAGGCTTCCCGTCTACTGCGTTAATCACGTCGCCCGGATGCAAACTTGCGAGCGCCGCTACGCTATTCGGTGCTTCGTCGGTGATCTCCGCGCCCTGGTTGTTACCGATTGCGACGTTGACTCCCAAGGACGGTATTGTCATCCCAGAAGCTCCGCGTGTAGGTTGGCGCATAGGTTGCCTTGGTTCTGTCTTTGCACTTCTTATCGTTCCAAAGCTGTAGACGATACCGACCGACGCACGCACGTTGTTCTGCGTAAACGATGGACCGCCGAAGATGTTGTGACGGCTAAAAGCGTAATCCACGGATGAGCGAAAGGATAACGGCCCCGAAACTCTCCATTGCACTCCTCCGCCAAAGACTCCCGCCAATCCGTCCTGAGAGGCCGACAATCCCAAGGCTCCCCCGGTGAGGTGATCGCCGCCGATTAAGGCATGAACAAATAGCGGTTTGAAATTGAAGCGCGGACCTGCGACATAAGAATAGTCCCTCACCGCCACACTGACCCCCTCGACGTCGTAGGTCTTGTAGTACCCACTCACATCGGCCTCGGCTGCAAACCACTTGTTGAAATTTCCAGAAATGGATGCTTCCCAGCCATTTGCGCTTTGACGTGATGTGAGGCCATTGGTGTCAATATTCGCGTAAGAATATCCGCCGAACAAATCCGCACGCGAATCTTGTCCAAGAGCAAAGCTCGAAGCAGCAACGCAGAACAGCAGGAAAACGCAGATTTGGCGCATTGCATTCCTTCCGCTAACGAGTTGCCCGGGGGAGCCTGTCGGCTCTAGCCGATAGGTAGGCCACAGCCTACAGCACACAATGGGCCGTGTCCAGCATTGCCGTCAGATTCGGCCAGAGGGTCCGCAAGCTTCGCCTGAAGCACGGTCTGTCTCAGGTCGAAATGGCGTACCGTTTCGGCATTGATCGCGGCCATATCTCCGACTTGGAACGAGGCAAGAAGAACGTCTGCCTGCCCATGCTGGAAGTCTTGTCAAAGGGATTCGAGGTTAGCGTTTCAGAATTGATGAGAGGCGTTTAGGAAAATAGGGCGGTCCGGCAGAGGATGCCCGCCCGCCGCGCGGACACCATCACAAACTCGCGGCTTGACTGGAACTCCACACGGCGAGCGCAAGGTGCCTCGAGACAGCCGGCAAGTTGCCGGCGCTACGGTCGCAAGGCCAAAGTTTTTCCTAAGACCTAACACCTAAGACCCAAGACCTGTTCTACAATCGCTAGCTCCATGAATCAAGGGAACTTCCTGCTCGACATTACGTACCTGTAGTGTGCTGTCAAGCCAGACACTCACGCTGGGCGTAAGAGCACGGTTTACAGGACGAAGCAGGAATTCAGGGGAGTACCGGTTGGACGAGGCTCAAGTCGTCGGATTGCTGGTTCGTCGCTGTATTGCCGGCGACTCCGCGGCTTGGGAGGACATCGTTCAGCGCCACCATCGGCGCATCTACAACATCTGCTACCGCTTTGCCGGGACCTCCGACGATGCCCAGGATCTGACCCAGGAAGTTTTCATCAAAATCTATCGCACCCTGAAATCCTACGACGCAGGCAAGGGCGCGTTCATGACGTGGGTTACCACGGTTACGCGCAATCTGCTGGTCGACCACTTCCGCAAGACCAAACAGGACCGGATGACCGACTCGCTGGACACGGCTCCCTCCGAGCATGAGGACGCGCAGCCGCTATCGGCGCAGATCGCCGACCCCTCCCGATCCGCC